>JBAXMA010000076.1:0-10451 GCA_037134535.1 bacterium | reverse complement strand
AGAAGGCCAAAGTTGAAGAGGCAATCAAGAAGGTTCGCGGAATACTGGCCAGCGGAACTGCCGAAGAAATTCAGGCAGCAATGGACGAACTGAACACTGAGATGCATGCGGTCTCTGCCGACCTATATTCCAAGGCCAAGGGCGCGGCAGGGCAGCAGCCTGGCGCAGAGCAGCAGCCCCCGCAGGGCGGCCCGACGGGTGGACAGCAGGCGGAGGGTGAAAAGAAGCCCGGTGCGAAGCCTGAGGGTGAAGTGATAGACGCTGATTTCGAGATGGTGGACGACAAGAAGAAGAAGTAATCCGGGAAGACCTGATTTGAGTGCGGTAGCGGGTACCGGGCTCATTGATTGCTACCGGAAACTGTAAAAGGGAGGTAGATAAGTGCTATGAAGATCAGACCGTTGGGAGATCGTGTTTTGGTGGAGTTGAAGAAGGACGCAGACGAGGTGAAGAAGGGTGGAATCATCATTCCTGATTCCGCTAAGGAAAAGCCCGTCGAAGGAAAGATCATTGCCGTTGGAAAAGGCAAGAACGATGACAGTGGCAAGAGGATTCCTATCGACGTCAAGGTAGGCGACAGGGTTCTTCTGCCTAAGTACGGTGGAACTGAAGTACCCAAGTTCGATGACAAGGAATATCAGCTTGTCAGGGAAGAGGATCTTCTCGGCGTGATTGAGTGATCGACCTCGCTTAACAGTTGTAAGTGTATTCAAAAGAAGGAGAATTAAGTCATGGGATCCAAGGGAAAGCAGCTGAAATATGATGCGGATGCGAGGCAGGCAATGCTTCGCGGTGTTGAAAAGTTGAGCAGAGCGGTAAACGTCACACTTGGTCCTTGCGGCCGTAATGTGATCCTGGACAAGAAGTTCGGGTCGCCGACGATTACAAAGGACGGCGTAACGGTAGCTAAGGAAATCGAACTGCCTGACCCCTTTGAAAACATGGGCGCGCAGATGGTCCGCGAAGTTGCCAGCAAGACGAGCGACGCGGCGGGCGATGGCACAACGACAGCAACACTGCTTGCGGCTACGATCTACCGCGAGGGTTTGAAGAACGTTACTGCCGGCGCTAACCCGATGAGCCTGAAGCGTGGTATTGACAAGGCTGTCGAGGTGGTTGTTGACGGCATTGCAAAGCAGGCCAGGAAGGTCAAGGAACACACCGAAATCGAGCAGGTTGCGACGATCTCGGCAAATGGCGATACGACGATCGGCAAGATTATCGCGGATGCCATGGACAAGGTTGGCAAGGACGGCACGATTACGGTTGAAGAAGCCAAGGCTATCGAAACGACTCTTGATGTCGTGGAAGGTATGCAGTTCGATAAGGGCTACCTCTCCCCGTACTTCGTATCGAATGCCGATGCGATGGAAGCCGTTCTCGAGGACGCCTACATCCTGATCCATGAGAAGAAGATTTCGAGTCTTCAGGATCTGCTGCCCCTTCTTCAGAATGTGGCCAAGGCGGGTAAGCCCCTCTTGATCATAGCTGAGGAAGTCGAAGGGGAAGCTCTGGCGACATTGGTAGTCAATCGTATACGTGGCACGCTGCAGTGCTGCGCCGTAAAGGCCCCTGGCTTCGGCGACAGGCGCAAGGCGATGCTCGATGATATTGCTGTCCTCACGGGCGGCAAATGTATCACCGAAGATCTCGGCATCAAGCTTGAGAACGTGAAGATGGAATGGCTTGGCAAAGCAAAGCGCGTCACGGTCGACAAGGAAAATACGACGATCGTTGAAGGCGCTGGCAAGACTTCCGACATCCAGGGTCGTGTAAGCCAGATCAGGCGTGAGATTGATGAGACGACATCCGACTACGATCGTGAGAAGCTCCAGGAGCGTCTTGCGAAGCTGGCGGGTGGCGTGGCCGTCATCAACGTCGGCGCGGCTACAGAGACCGAGATGAAGGAGAAGAAGGCTCGCGTTGAGGATGCATTGCATGCGACACGTGCAGCGGTTGAAGAAGGCGTTGTGGCTGGTGGCGGAGTTGCGCTGCTGCGTTGCAAGAGTCTTCTCGACAAGGTTGAAAATCTGATCGGTGACGAGAAGATCGGCGTGGACATTGTCCGGCGCGCTCTTGAAGCACCACTGCGTCAGCTCGTTGAGAACGCCGGTCTCGAAGGCGCGATCATCATAGCTGAAGTTGCGAAGGCCAAGGGCTCGATGGGCTACAACGTAGCGACAGGCAAGTACGTTGATCTCATCAAGGATGGTGTGGTTGATCCGGCGAAGGTCTCGCGCACTGCGTTGCAGAATGCGGCGAGCATTGCAGGTCTTCTGCTTACATCCGAGTGCATGATCACCGAAATTCCGGAAGAAGATAAGCCGGCTGCGGCTGGTGGCGGAATGGGTGGCGGCATGGGCGGTATGGGCGGTGGAATGGGCGATTACTGATTCCGGTAGTTGACTTACAGAAACGGGGCGCGTAGTATGCGCCCCGTTTCCTTTTTTTCTAACTGTAATCGGGTGGCCGGCAGGAGCTGGTTACCCATGGGGGGCCGTGACTTGAACAAACAACTGCTCAAAGCTGCACGTTTGAAGATTCCTAATGTCCCGGTTCTGGTGAATACCGTATCTCAGCGCATCAAGCAACTCTACACAGGGCACCGGCCTTACCTGAAGCCGTTTCCGGGTGAGGAAGCTGAAGATATTGCTCTTCGTGAGATAGCAGAGGGTAAGCTTACCGTAGAAATCGACTTCTCTGCCGTGGCTGAGAAGGCGAAGCGGGAGAAGGCAGTACAGAGTCAGGGTTGATCTGAGTCTCTTCTGTCCAGTGGCGGCGGGCGCAGGCAGGCGAGAAAGTTTCCGGCTTCTGTTCTGAGCATTCGGATCGTATTGTTCAATGCAGGAGGCGGCTCATGAAATCTGGATCACGGAATCCCGAGGCCTTTGCAATGAACCGCAAGGCCCATCATGACTACGTAGTTCTGCAGAAGATCGAGGCAGGCATCGAACTTTGCGGGAGTGAGGTTAAGTCGGTCAGGGACGGCAAGGTCAATCTGTCGGCTGGTTTTGCTGTTGTCGAAAACGGTGAATTACTCCTTCGGGACGTTCATATTCCTCCCTATGAGCATGGCGGTCGTTACAATCACGAAGCAACACGGCCGCGGCGAGTTCTCCTGAGGGCGCACGAAATCAGATCCCTTGATGAGAAGGTGTCACAGATGGGCTTCACGATTGTGCCACTCAGACTGTATCCCAAGCGGCGCTGGATCAAGGTTGAACTGGGCTTGTGTAAAGGGCGGAAAATGGGCGACAAGCGTGAGGTCCTCCGCCGCAGGACGGATGAGCGCGAGATTGCCCGTGCGATCAGTGCCGCTCGACGCGGTAATTGACGAATCATTTCATGCTCAGTTAGTGCTTGAATCAGTAGTGCAGAGGGTGAGACTGTAGACCATTTGAAAGGGAGGTGCTGTATGTTTGGAATAGGATCGACAGAACTGTTAATCATTCTTCTCATAGTTGTGCTGTTTTTCGGTGCTAAGAAACTTCCTGACCTGGCCCGTTCTCTCGGCCGCAGTATGGGCGAGTTTAAGAAAGGCAAGGAAGAGGGGGCGAAGCTTGTTGATGATGAGCGCGAGAAGCAGACCAAGTCGGATTCAACGACCATCAAGCCTGTATAGTGACCACCTGCTAACTCATGTGATATCCTGATCCGGATGTCATATGAGTTGAATCGTTAGAAGGCTGAATGAAAACGCCGCGCTTGATATCACTTGGAAGGCGTTGTCAGTGGTTTGCCAGTATCGGTCAGTGGTTTAGTTTGTCTGCTGCGTCGTAGTTCCGACTCAACAATCTTCAGGTTTGCATCAGCACGCTCCTGCCAGACGTTGTCGCTGGGATGCGCAACCTTGAAGTCTTCGTATATCTGCCTGGCCTCTTCGAACCGGCTCAATTGCTCCAGGCAGCGGGCTCGCCCGAACGTAGCCTCGTTGCAGAGAAAAGAGTCCGGGTGCTTGGCTGCGAAACCGGTAAAGCCCTGCAGTGATGATTCGAGATCCTCTTTCGTCTGTCTGGCTTCCTTGCAGAATATTCCCCCAAGTTCAGCAGCAGTGGCCAGTTCATGCGTGGGATACATCTTTATGAAACGCTCATAGGTGCTCGCGGCAAGATCGTAGTTTCTTTCTGAATACTGGACTTGAGCTTGTTTCATCATGATCAGGGGAGCAAGCTTTGAGGACGAACAGCGTTCCATCAGTGTGTCCAGCCCGGCCTGAGTCTGGGCCCGACTGCTGAAGAGGTCTCTGGCGGCATCCTCATCCACTCCCGCTGCATGAGACTTTCGCCACACGAAGAAAATTATGCCAAGGCCGACCAGAATGGCCGTTCCTACCCATACGGCAAGGTTTTTTGCCCTGTCGGCGGGAATGTCGTGTGTTTCAAGGAAGAGGGCAACTGAGCCTTTGATCTTGCGGTCGTCTAAAGAATTGGACTTCTGTTCTTCTGTTGTCATGATCCTGCTTTTTACCCCATACACGATGAAATACAACGCCCACTGAGTGACAGGACGTGAGAGTAAATGAGCTGATGCATCCCGCGCAAGAACAAAAGGAAGAAACAACGGAGCTCAGTTGCAGGCGCAGGATGCGACCAATGCCGGAGCATGCTCACTATTTGAGACGGCGCTGACGCCATGCGTCGGTTTGAATTGTTCGCAGTTCTCTGAAAGCGCTGTATTCTGTCAGTTCTGCCAGTGAGCGTATGGATACCTCTATCCCTGCCTCATGCAGAGCCGCGATAGGATTAAGACCGCCGGAGACTATCAGACCGCAATACCCGTCTGATACAGGAATCCCGTGCAGAGGCTGATTCGGCCTGCCTATGGCAAGTATTCCTCCGAGGCCGTGAACTTTCAACCTCTTCTCCAGTCGTCGAACATCGTCCACTGCTGCGGACGGTATCTCCCTGAAACTGGCGCATATAACGCCGGAGCCTGTCTTGGCCACCGATCGCACACGCGTCATATCCGCCTTGACGAATACTTCGAACGGGTCGAGCGTTGATCCACGGTACTCAATGAGCTCCACAAAGCGCACAGGATTCCAGTCGCGCATTTCAAGCAAGCCACCAAAACGTGACACGATCGGGATGCCTTCATGCAGAAAAATGCCGTTGAGCGTCATACTGCAGACAGTGCCGATGGCGATCTGGTTATCAGGAACAGCGAATGATCCTACAGCCTCTTTTGTCCGTGCTATGACGAGACGGGGGGCCATTGTAAGACCTCGTGAGAAGACCGGTTGAATTTCGCTCAAGGCGGCCGAAAGGTCGTCGACGCTTGCCAGAAGGCACACGTTCATTATCACTGTGCCTGTTCCGTCATTGCTCCGGAATGACATCCTGTAGCCCAGCATGTCAATTCTTGCAGAGATTATTCCCACCTTTTCGATTACATTGGTTCGCGCCAGTTCCTCGCGCCCGCGTTCGGTTATTTTCCGGCCGCGCCGTCTGCTGACGAGGCGTGAAAATCCCTGCTCATCGAGTTTGAGGAGATAGAAGCGTACAGTTCTCGGACTGAGATCAAACCCGGCAGAGAGGAGCGACGAGACTATCTGTCCGGCGCCCAGCGGTTTACTGCTGTCGCTGAGGACCTTGAGTATCGCTGCTCTGGTCTTGTCACTTTGAACGCGCATACATTCCTTTCTTTTGGCGCCGCAAAATGTAGTCGATTGTCGGTTCAGTGTCCCGAACAATCGGCCGCTTAGTATGCCGTTTCGATTCTGCTCGCAGCCAGATGGCAGCTCTTAGTATCCGTCACTATGCGGCAATATTGCCGCTTGTATAAAGAAGAAAAGGCATAACTCTTCTGCAAGCCTGCTTGACCCTGATTTCGAGCGCTATACTATTACGGCCACGACTTGCCATATAGATGGGTAACAAGAAAAGGAGACGCAGCGATGGATATGATGAAGGAAGTGTTCGAGACTGTGAAGAGGCGGAATCCCGGAGAGCCGGAATTCCATCAGGCAGTGGAAGAGGTGCTTGCCTCGGTCAGACCGGTCGTTGAGCGGAAGAAGGCATATGCCGAAGCGAAGATCCTCGACAGAATTGTCGAACCTGAGCGCGTTCTCATGTTCCGTATACCGTGGCAGGATGACAAAGGCAAGGTGCAGGTCAATCGCGGATTCCGCGTGCAGTTCAGCAGTGCGATCGGGCCGTACAAGGGCGGATTGCGCTTGCATCCTTCGGTCTATCTGGGAATCGTCAAGTTCCTGGGTTTTGAGCAGATATTCAAGAACGCTCTCACAACTCTGCCAATGGGCGGCGGCAAGGGTGGTTCTGATTTCGATCCCAAGGGAAAGTCCGACAATGAGGTCATGCGCTTCTGCCAGAGCTTCATGACTGAAATGTGGCGTCATATCGGGGCTGATACTGATGTTCCGGCTGGTGATATTGGTGTTGGTGGTCGTGAAATCGGTTACATGTTCGGACAGTACAAGCGCCTTGCAAACGAGTTCACGGGAATTCTTACCGGAAAAGGTTTGAAATGGGGTGGCAGTCTTGTCCGCACGGAAGCAACGGGTTATGGGCTTACCTATATTATTGAGGAAGCGCTCAAGGATAAACGTGATTCTGTCGCGAAAAAGACGGTAGTCATGTCCGGCTCGGGAAATGTGGCCATCTATGCCGTGGAGAAAGTTCATGAGCTCGGAGGCAAGGTCGTCACCATGAGCGATTCAGATGGTTGGGTTCACGATCCGAAAGGAATCAAGCTGGACCTGATCAAGGACATCAAGGAGAACAGGCGCGGCCGTATTAAGGAGTATGTTGATCAGGTCAAGTCGGCGAAGTACTTTGAGGCCGGTACTGGTCCTAATGTATGGAGCGTTCCATGCGACATCGCAATGCCTAATGCGACGCAGAACGAACTCGACGGCGATGATGCCAAAGCGCTGATCAAGAACGGTGTTAAGGCCGTGGGCGAGGGTGCGAACATGCCATCTACGCCGGAAGCCGTTGAAGCCTTTGTTAAGGCGAAAGTCATATTCCTCCCGGCCAAGGCAGCCAACGCCGGTGGTGTTGCGACCAGCGGCCTCGAGATGAGCCAGAACAGCATGCGTCTGAGCTGGAGCTTCGAGGATACTGATGCAAAGCTGAAGGGTATTATGCAGAGCATCTACGGACAGTGCAAACAGGCGGCCGAAGAGTATGGTTGCCCTGGCAATTTTGTTGCCGGTGCAAACATTGCCGGATTCGTCAAAGTTGCGGATGCAATGCTTGCCCAGGGCCTTGTATAAAGTTTGAGTGAGAGCATAATCACTGCCGGGCCGCGTCTGTGTTTTACACGCAGACGTGGCCCGTTTTGTTTTATAGCTGATCCGCCACGCCAGCCGTCAATGGCGCCCTGAGTCAATGGCTCAGTTGTGTTCTCTTCTCCTGCATACCGGGCGGCACGGAATGCCACTGCGTGGCACTAGAAGTCACATTTTAATTATTGCATAGGGATATGGTTTGCCATATCTTCCGCGATCTCAATCGGTCTCCGGGGAATCACAGTGAATCGTATACTGGACAAAATACAGTTGTCGGAAGATGTTTTCAAAATGAGGGTGGAAGCTCCTCTTATTGCAAACGAGCGTCTGCCCGGTCAGTTTATCATTCTCCAGATTAGTGATGACGGTGAGCGTATTCCCCTTACTATTGCTGACGCCGATCCGGTTGCAGGTACCATAACTCTTTTTTTCCAGGCAGTTGGCAAGACAACGCATCTTCTGGCCAGTTTTGAGCCCGGGGATCAGATCGCCCATCTTGTCGGACCGCTCGGAACTCCCACTCATATTGAGAAAGTCGGTCTTGCTGTGTGTATCGGCGGTGGCATTGGCACGGCGCCGCTGTATCCAATCGCGAAGGCCATGAAGGCCGCCGGCAACTGCGTGATTGTAATCATCGGGGCACGCACGCGAAACCTCGTGATTCTTGAAAATGAAATGAGGTCATTCGCCGATGAAGTGATCGTCTGTACCGATGACGGGTCGCACGGCCGCAAGGCGCTCGTAACCGCGCCTCTCAAAGAGCTCTGTGAACGGTCGCCGAAACCGGACATAGCAATTGCCATAGGACCGCCGGTGATGATGAAGTTCTGCGCCGAGACAACGCGACCTTATGCCGTCAAGACGGTTGTTTCATTGAATACGATCATGATTGACGGGACCGGTATGTGCGGCGGTTGTCGTGTTACGGTCGACGGGAAGACCAGGTTTGTGTGCGTGGATGGACCTGAATTCGACGGTCACAAGGTTGATTTTGACAACATGATGCGAAGGCTTGGCGCATACAAGGACCATGAAACCGACGCGCATCATAAGTGCCATTTCGGCCTGGGCCTGCCTGATTTGAAATGAAGTGGAGGAACAGTTGAGCTTCCGAACCCCAGAGGAACTTGCCGAAGCCGCAAAAAGCCAGTTTGCGAAACTTCCTTCGCCCATAGCTTCAATGAAGGCAAAGGAGCGCATGGCCGTTCCTGCGCAGGAAATGCCGACTCAACCCCCGTTACAGCGCATCCGGAATTTCAATGAGGTGGCACTGGGCTATACTGATGAACAGGTCAGGGTGGAATCGGTCCGCTGTCTCCAGTGCAAGACTGCCCCATGTGTCGACGGATGCCCGGTACGGATCAGAATTCCAGAGTTCATAAAAGCGGCTGCGGAAGGCGACTATGCAAAATCAATCGGGATACTGAAGGAGAGCAGTGTCCTGCCGGCAGTCTGCGGCAGGGTATGCCCGCAGGAGAGTCAGTGCCAGGCACCGTGCACGCTTGGCAAGTCGCTCAAGAATATCGAGAAAGCAGTTTCAATCGGACGCATAGAGAGAGTCGTTGCCGACTGGGAACGCGAACATGGAACACCTGCCGCCCCGGTTGTCAAGCCGGACACCGGCATGAAAGTTGCCGTCGTAGGCAGCGGGCCCGCCGGAGTTACAGTGGCCGGTGATGTGCGTCGAGAGGGGCACTCCGTCACGATGTTTGAAGCATTCCATAAACCGGGTGGCGTCCTGATGTATGGCATTCCTGAATTCCGTCTTCCCAAGAATATAGTTTCAACTGAAATTGCAGCCCTCGCCGCAATGGGTGTTGAGATCAAGACCGATTATGTCGTAGGCAGCACGCGTAAGCTGGCTGATCTGATGGAAAAGGACGGATTTGACGCGGTATTTATCGGAACCGGTGCAGGCTTGCCGAAGTTCATGGAGATTGAGGGCGAGAATCTGGTCGGTGTTTTCACTGCCAATGAGTATCTGACGCGCGTTAACCTGATGAAGGCCTATGACCCGACAAGTGCCGATACACCCGTCATGAAGGGGCGGCGGGTCGCAGTTCTTGGCGGCGGCAATGTTGCGATGGACGCTGCCAGAACCGCTGTCAGGATGGGTTCTGATGAAGTGCACATCGTTTATCGCAGGACTCAGGCCGAGATGCCGGCCCGGGTTGAAGAAGTTCACCATGCCCAGGAAGAGGGCGTCATATTCCACAACCTGCAGAATGCCAGGAAGATCATCGGTGACGAGCGTGGGCGGGTAAATGCCATGGAGTGTCTGCGCTATGAACTCGGTGCTCCTGACAAGTCGGGCCGCCCGCGTCCTGTTGAGATCAAAGGCAGTGAGTTTCTGATGGAAGTTGACATGGTCATTGTGGCGATAGGTAACGAATCCAACCCGCTGATCAAGAAGACGACGCCGGCGCTCAAGACCAATGAATGGGGTAATATAATTGCTGATGAGCATGGTGCCACGTCTATCGACGGAGTTTATGCCGGTGGTGACATAGTTCTTGGTGCAGCCACGGTTATTCTCGCAATGGGGCAGGGACGTATTGCGGCCAAATCGATTAATGAACGCCTTGCCATCAAGGCTGATGAACGACGCGCTGCGGGTATAGCGAAAGTTTAAATGAAAACTGACTGGCGCACAGAGATATTCAAGCCGATGCCTCGCGCGGAAGTTGTGAAGGCCGTGGAAAGACAGAATCCCTGCCGCATCCCGCTCGTGTTTGCACGCTGGTGGGGTGAAGGCCTCTGGGAGCAATACGGCCAGCGGCTTGGGGAGTTCAATCGTTATCCCGAAGACGCCCGCATCGTGGGTATTCCCAAGTTTGATGTGAACGCCATGAATCTCTCCTGGAAAGTCCAGGGTGGCGGCGCGCACGACTCCAACCTTGTTATCGACGACTGGGCTAAGCTTGACGAGTTTATTGAGAAGCTTCCGGATCCTTCCAAAGACCCCTGGTTTGAAAAGATCGCCGTCGACGCCGAAAGGTTCCGCAGCGAGGATATTTATCTGATCGTTGGATGGTGGGGCCTCTTCTTTGAGACGCTTTGGGGCCTTAGAGGCATGGAGAATCTCCTGACAGATTATTACGAGTACCCCGACCAGATTCATCGGCTAAGTTCGGCGCTCTGCGACGTTTATTGCCGGAGCATTGGAAAGGCCGCCGAGGTCCTGAAGCCTGATGGGTAC
>JBAXMA010000075.1:0-10512 GCA_037134535.1 bacterium | reverse complement strand
ATCCAGCCCCTCGCCGCAAAATCATGCCGCACCGCACCGCTGCCGAAAGGTCACAAACAGGTTGGCCCTATCTATCGCCGTCGGGGGTCGGCTCCACTCAAATGGGGAACGGCTCCACCCGGAGAGGGAGGCGCGTATCAGGTTGGCCATATCCAAGCACCAGACAATGATGCTTGGTCATTTGGCAAGAAGCCCTTTTCTATCTGTCTTTGGTTCAAGTTTAGTGCACCTCCTGCCGGAGAGCAGGACTTTATTGGCCACAACGAGGGATTAGGGGAGCGGAGCAAGTGGGCGTTCCAGATGCAGAACGGCAACCTCGATTTCCATATCAATAATCCAAGTAGAGAAAACTACCGCATTGCTGCCTACCCGTGGTCGCCACAGATTGACAGATACTACCACCTGTCAGTGACCAGAAACGGGGATGAATACCGTATCTACGTTGATGGGATCCGTGTTTCCACCGACACAAATGCATTACCTATCCCCGTGGCCAAGGCCCCGCTTACTATCGGCCAAGCCGAAGGGCTTTACGTGGAGGGAGTGATTGATGAAGTCATGATCTTGAACCGTGCATTGTCAGATTTCGAGGTTCAGCAGATCTACGACGCCCAGAGGTGATTGTGCAGTAACAAACGCGTCGAACTGGCTAATGCTGGTGATGCAAAGTCGCAAGGTCTATACACAGCAGGAGAGAAAGAAGTATGCGCAATGCATTCATGTTGCTTTTTGTCATCGCATCAGGTGGTTGGACCGCTGTCGCTCAAACAAATCAGCCGATCGCACCTGCCAAGGCTCCGATCATTGAGAGTGGATTTGTCGGGTGCCCGGAATTCGAGACCAAGTCCGGCAAATTCAGTGCCGGAACTGCCTTCTTCGCAAAACTGCCGGATGAGACAAGGCCCCTTCTGATAACCGTCCAGCACATCTTTGGACCAGCCGGTGGCTTGAAGACGGATGTGCCTAAAGAACAGATGGCTGGGTTTGCAAAGCGGGTCACATTGCGCGATCTCGTAAGAGCCATGAGTTGCACGACAAAGATCGATTCGCTTGCGACGATGGGGACTGTCGACATTGCCGCCTTCCGGATAGCACCTGGCACCAAAGTTAAGGCTCATCCATTTGCAAAAGAGAACCCTCAGAAAGGGGATGCGATTTGGCTTGTCGCATCTCTTGACGGTCAGCCCAAAAAGGAGATTCTTCATCGTGGCACCGTTGTCGAGGTGGAGCCGGATCAGATCAGGTGCAAGTTCGACAACGGAAACCTGATTACGCGTGGAGCCAGCGGAGCTCCATATATCAATGCCATGGGTGAGGTCGTTGGTGTTCATACCGGATCATTCAAAGATCCTGGTAACGTCGTCGGTGCGGCACTCTCTGTTGAAGCCATAATGAGTGCAATAAGAGCCGCCTCGTCGGACACTGCTCCGAAAGCATTGAAGAAGTAGGAGGATTGGAGCGTTCAGTCTCGCAGGGCCTACGTGATCCCACTGACAAAACCGCTCAGCTCCCGCAAGGTCGTCCTGACGTAGTCGGCTACGTTATCGATGGGCCGGGGCTCAAGTTGGTGCGGCACGCCGCCTTGGGTGAGTGCAGGTGCCTAAGGCGAGTTACAAGATTATTATTGATGAAGAGCACGGCGAACCACGGGTGTTGGCATCTATTATACCGCAGACTGTTACCGGTAATGAGGATCCCGGGGCATATTTGACCAGCGTTGATGAAATAGATAAGCAAACCGGGCTGGATTTTATGAGCGAATTGCCGGATGCTGTAGAGATCAGGTTAGAAGCGGTGGCGAGCAGGCTGTGGTGACTCAGAATGGGTGTGATGACCATGAAGAATGTAATTTATGCTCTGCTGCTGGTTGGGCTATGCGGACTCTCTGCAGTGGCTGATACTGGTGGCAAGAAAGATGCCTTTGCTTACAACAAGCTCATCGGCAGGTCGGTTAATCTTGGCAACGGTCTGGATGCTCCTACGGAAGGCGCCTGGGGCGTTACACTCAAAGATGAATACTTCAGCATAATCAAGAAAGCCGGGTTCAACTCTGTCAGAATGCCTGTGCGCTGGTCTGCTCATGCTGCCACAAACGCGCCGTATACCATCGATACCAGCTTCTTTGCCCGTGTAGACCACCTTGTAAACAAAGCTCTGAGTGAGGGGCTGGTTGTGATTCTGGATCTTCATCATTACGAAGAGGTGATGCAGTTGCCGGAGGAGAACAGGGAGAGATTTGTCGCGCTGTGGGCGCAATTAGCGACGCACTACAAGGCATACCCGGACAGACTGTATTTCGAACTCCTGAATGAACCGAACAATAAATTCACAGAGGGTGTCTGGAATTCGTTTGTGGTGGATACGCTGAAGGTTGTACGGAAGACCAATCCTGGCCGGATGGTGGTTGTCGGCCCGGTGCAGTGGAACAGTATCGGCAAGCTGAACACCCTGGTTCTGCCAGCAGCGGACAGGAATATCATTGTGACATATCACTATTATGATCCCTTCCATTTTACCCATCAGGGAGCTTCGTGGGCAGGCAAGGAGTCTGAGAAATGGCTTGGCACGACCTGGACAGGGACAGAGAAAGAGCAGAAGGATATCTGTGCTGCTTTTGATAAAGTGGTGGTGTGGGCAAAGAAAGAGAACCGGCCAGTGTGTCTGGGTGAGTTCGGCGCGTACAGCATGGCCAAGATGGAAGACAGGGCGCGCTGGACGAAGTTTGTAGTACAGGAAGCAGAGAAGAGAGGGTTCTCCTGGGCGTACTGGGAGTTCTGCGCCGGCTTCGGTGTTTACGACAAGGATGCGAATGAATGGCGGCCCGAGCTCCTTACGGCCCTGATGCAGCAATAGTTGGTGAACGGTCAATATAGATGCCATGAGAGTGAGATACATCAAATACGAGTGGCGTGAGTTTCAGGAAGCAAGCCCTGCCGCGAAGCTCAAGAGTGTCGAGTCTTCCCAATCGCCAATTAAGAACCCAGGCGCCCACTCGCCATAGCAGTTAACGCCTTCGTGCCCCCAGCAACGTGCCGGCCCTTCCGTTCGCCGAGACCGCATCATCGTGCTTGCACAATCGTGCTTGCACATCCTGCACTATTTTGCAACCTTAGCACCGTTGCCTTCCCGGTGATAGCAACTGCAGGATGATCTTATGGAAACTGTCGAATGCAGAAGGAGGTCTCTAAAGTGAAAATGCGTACCGTGAGAATTGTTCTTTGTGTGGTTCTTACGACAATGTTGTCTGCTTGTGGCGGGGGCGGGGACGACGGCGATACATCCAACAGTGGAACGGTGGGATACTTCACGGTTGGGGAAGACGGAGTGCGCTCCTCACCATGGGGCTCCGGGAATGCATTCAGCCGGCCCGCAATGGCAGTGAAATTCACCCCAACTTCTTACCCTGTAACTATTACATCCGTGACCATTTATCCCGTCAATAACACGGGCATGGATCAATTGTTCAATTTGTTTGGGCTCAGTGACCTGTCAGCAGAAACGGATCTCTTCAGTCCTGTTCTAGGCCAGGTCATACCAGATACTGGCAATTCTTATTTTGCAAAGACCATAGACATACCGCCGACAACAATATCCAGCGGCAGTTTCTATATCGCAGTTGAGTGGGTGACAAAGCCTTTGAGCGCCGTTTCAGGAGCCAATTCCTTCTTTCTGCGCACTGACAGCAGACTCGACCATCTCGACACCAATTTCATGCGATCATCGGCGATTTGGAGAAGCTACGAAAGTGTCTCCACCAAAGGTGGCGGCGACACAGGGATTTTGGTGAACCACTGACTGTACAAGCCCTGTGCCATTTGCATCGCTCTCTATTCTCTGACGGATCTACGCCGCGTAGCGCCTAACGTATTGCCCTTAGGTGATCTCAAAATGCGATCTATAGACCATTTTCGCGGGTCCTTAGTTGGCTTGGCGGTCGGCGATGCCCTGGGAACGACGCTGGAATTCCGGCAGCCGGGCTCATTCAAGCCCATTGACGACATGAAGGGTGGGGGACCGTTCCACCTGAAGCCAGGGCAATGGACGGATGACACCTCGCTGGCGCTTTGTCTGGCTGAGAGCCTGGTCGAAAGAAAGTGCTTCGATCCCGTTGATCAACTGGCGCGCTTTGTCCGATGGTATCGGGATGGACACTTGAGTAGTACCGGACGGTGCTTCGACATTGGCGCAACCACCGCCAGCGCATTGCGGCGTTTTGAGGCTACTCATGAGCCATTCTGCGGTTCGACAGATCCTCATGCCGCCGGCAATGGCAGTATCATGCGGCTTGCGCCGGTGCCGTTGTTCTTTGCTTGCAGTCCGGCGGAGGCCATTGAGAACTCGGGTGACAGTTCCCGCACCACGCACGGTGCAGAGGCCTGTGTCGATGCCTGCCGGCATATGGGCGGTCTGCTCGTCGGTGCAGTCAACGGAGCCAGTAAGGACCAGATTCTTTCAGATATGTACTGTCCGGTCTCCGGTTACTGGACGAACCATCCTCTTTGCGCGGAAATAGCGGACATTGCCCATGGTTCTTTCAAATGCAAGGAGCCGCCCGCCATTCGTGGCACAGGCCATGTCGTCAAGTCCCTGGAAGCGGCGCTCTGGGCCTTCCACAAGACTAAGAACTTCCGGGAGGGCGCGCTCCTTGCCGTCAATCTGGGCGATGATGCCGACACCACCGGTGCCGTGTACGGCCAGATTGCCGGCGCCTTCTATGGCTACGACGCAATCCCCGAACAATGGCGAACTATGATCACCAGTGCCGATCTGATCCTCAGCTTTGCCGATCGCTTGGCAGAGCTGGCCGCAGCAACATCATGACCGGCGCTCTCAGCCACCAGCCTCTACATGTATGAATGCTGCGGTACGTTCGTTGAAGGTTCCGGCCTTGATGGCTTGCAGCTCATTCTGGAGATCTTTGGTCCCGCCCGACTGGCCTGGTGTCACGTTGCCGGCAATGAGGATCGCGCGGCGGTAGACCTGTTCGGCTTCAACCGGTTTTCCAGCCAATGCCCAGAAACCTCCGAGATTCCTCAAGTAGTGGATCAACTCAGGGCTGTCGGGGCCGTTTGCGTTCTCAGCAATCCGGACCGCTCGTTCGAGCTGCGGTATAGCGGCCACGGGTTCGCCCTTGCCGGTGAGCGTCAACCCCAGGTTGTTCAGAATGGGAGTCAACTGCTGGCCTTCGGCACCGTGTGCAGCTTCCAGTATGGATAGAGCTTTGCGAAGAAGACCTTCAGCCTTCTTGTAATCCTTCCTGCCGAGGTAGACCAACGCCAGGTCATTCATGGTTTCACCCACGGAAGGATGCCCGGCACCCAGCGCAGTTCGCCGTATTGAAAGTGAACGCTCATAGAGGTCAATGGCCTCTTTCTCGATCTTCAGGGTGGAGCAAACATTGGCCATGCAATTGAGGACCTCAGGGTAGAACTCATTCCGTTTGCCATGAACGCGTTCAGCCAGCCTGAGTGTCTCCTTGTACGCCGAAAGAGCTTTGTCCAGGGTTTTTGCATCCGAGTACTTTCCTTGCTGTTCATAGAGATTACCCAGGTGATACAAGCGTTCAAGCAGTCCCGCCTTGTCGCCCTTGATCTTTCTGGTAATAGCAACCGCCTCTTCCTCCTCGCTGACCGCCTTTGCATATTCACTCCTGTTGAGATGGATGGTCGCCAGTCGGTCGAGAATATCCGGCAGGTGGGTGGATTTCGGGTCGTCTTTTCTGAGCAGAGAAAGAAGCCGGCTCAGTAACGCCTCAGCTTCGTCGACCTGCCCGTCCTCCATCTGATAGGCAGCCAGATGATTGAGGCAGCTGGCAAAGCGGTCTATATCTGGTTCGTGCAGCCGTTCCTGTATCCGCAACTCGTCATAACAGCACTGCACTGCACTGGCCTTGTCGCCCTTGCTGTCAAAATAGGGTGCAAGGCGGTATCCGATGTTGGCATAAGGCTGACTGAATTGGCCAAAAAGCACGAGATACCTTCTCTTTATGTACAAGAGAATGTGGTATGCCACCTCGCGTTGGTCATCGTCGGGCTCATAAAGGTCAACCATCTGTTCTAATGCAACACATGGCAAGTGTCCGGTTCCATACATATATTCAGCCAGCCAGATAACCCGGTTTGCAACCTTCTGAGGGAATTCTTCGGTGGATTCGTCAGACACAGTCACGTTGCCAAAGGTCTGCAAAAGCGCCGTCACATAATAACTGTCTGGTTGGGTGAGCGCTTTCCTCAGAACTGCGGCCTGAATGAGTAATTCGTCGCATTCCTCATATCTTCCTATAGCGTGCATGACGTCCGCCAGATTCTGAAGACAAATAGATTTCTCCACTGACTGCGCCCAGTCCTCGTTCTTGTCCAGGATCTTGATGGCTTTTCGCAATTCTTTCTCGCCCAGCTTCTTGTCCTTCGCTTGCAGACACAAACCGAGCCGGTTATGCATCATCGCAGTCTCTCTGGATGTGGGGCCTTCGCTGGCAGATACGAGCTTCATAAGCTTAACACACAGGGGGTAAGCCTTTTCATAGTTGCCCTTTTCCATCAGCTTCTGAACTGCATTACTTAGCTCAACTCTCTTATTCTTCATAACCTTCTCCTTTTCTGTTGTGTTGTTCATGCGCGAATACTAAGGTGCGACCTATGACAAATACTGTCCTAACCTGAAGAAAAGAGACGCGAATGTCTGGTGACAAATTCAAGCCCCAGTATAAGCGGTTGCTCTTCATAGACAGGAAGATCAGGGAAGGCCGATTCCCGAGCTGTGCCACCATGGGCGAGGAATGGGAGGTAAGCGCCAAGACAATCCAGAGGGACATCGACTATCTCAAGTGGGAGATGGGCGCCCCCATTGAATACGACCAGTCGAGACACGGCCTGTACTATGCAGACAAGACCTGGTTTCTCCCTGCAGTCCTGCTCAGTGAAGGCGATATCCTTGCCCTCCTTGTCGGAACCCAGGCACTGCAGATGTATGAGGGCACCCCGGTCGCGGGCGAATTGAAGTCCATCTACTTAAAACTGGCCCAACTCCTGCCGGAGAAGATCGCCATTGCCCCTGAACTCATCTTCAATCGGTTCAGCTTTCACGGTGTTCCAGTCCGGCCAATCAGCCCTGATATCTGGAAAACCGTTATCCGTGCCGTGCTGAATCAGCGGGTAACAACGATCCAATACGCCTCACCACGATCCGATCAGCCCAAGGATCACACCATTCACCCCTTGCACCTGGCGAACATAGAAGGGGACTGGTACCTGCTGGCATTCGAGACCCGGTGGGAAGACATCGCCCAGTTTGCCGTGTCCCGGATCAAGAAAGCCACGCTCAAAGAAGTCACCTTCGCCATTCCCAAGGGCTTCAATGCCGAACGCCTGATGAAAGACCGCTTCGGCAAGTTCATTCATACCGATGGCGGGAAGCCGACGACCGTGAGACTCCTGTTCAAGCCCGAGATCGCCAATACCATCGCCGAGCGCATCTGGCATCCGAAGCAGAAGCTCAAATGGCGAAAGAACGGTGCTCTCGAGTTGCAGTTTCCAGTTTTGGATGTCGTAGATGTTATTCCGTGGATTCTTAGTCTCGGATCCGCAGTGCGGATTTTGAAGCCGCCCGAGCTTCACAGCGAGGTATTGAGCACTTTGCGAACATCCTTGGCGAGACAAAGCAGAAGGAAGTGGTTGTTATGACCATGCCAGACCAAACAGAAGTGCACACCGATGCTATCACCATTGCACTCTCCATCATGCTCTGATAAGAAGAAATTGTATGAAAATTGAATCCAGGCAAGCACTTTTGGTACGATACGTCTTGGCTCAACTATGACCACTAATTCACCTTTTCTGACCGATCTGGATACGCGTGCAGCAGTCAAGGGGTCGCGTGACCCGTTAGGTGTCCAATCGATCTGGACGAAGCTAGGTCGGCAGGTTGTCGGAAATCTTACCACGGTCACCACGTCTGTCAGAGATTTTACCACCCTTTTACTGGGCTACCACTATGCGGCCCGGATTTCAGAAGCAGGCGGCGACCATAGCGAACTAGCCGTATTTCTGAAATGGGAACAACTCGCGGCCTACTCCCGCGGATATGTCAACGATGACTGGGGCTTTCGCGGAGTTGAGAGGGTCAAGGCTCGCATGGCCTCAAACCTCAGGGTCCGTCTCTCGGCCGATAGTTCCGGCCAGATCCTGAGCAACCAGAAGACCTACGGACTTTGGGGTCTCTTCTCAGTGTCTGCCAGGTCGTCGGGCCTGCTTGCCGGCGAGCCTGCCCGCCTTACTCCCGGGGCCGCTGACTTCGTCCAGCGCGAGTATCTGGGCACCATTCAGTCAGGGAAGCCGGGCGACGGTAGACACTTGCTCGATTTGCTCCGTGAACCGGTATCAAGCGTGGACCTTGATGGCCGTGACCGGCAGCTCGCCCGTGAAGTGGCCGGCATGCTTAAGCCGCGTTTGCGTGCCGCAGAGATTCCATTCTACCGTGAGTATCTGCTCAATGGTGGTCCCGAAGATTCCACAAAAGGTTGCCAGCCTCTACTGGCAAGGTTGTTTGACACAATAGGCGACGTGGGAGAATTGAGCCCTTCACTGCTGGCTGGCCTGGTCAAGGCCGCTGAAGCCGAGGGAGAACTTGGACAGACGCTAGCCTTTCACTTGGGCCGCATTCGAACGGCAGAGTCGCTCTTGGCCCCGTGCGCGGCGCTTTTTGATTTCATGCTGGGTCAGAATGACATGGCTTTGCCGGAGTTGGCGGCAATCATTGCGAAGCAGTGGAGTGCAAACACCAAAACCGTCAACATTGCCGGACTGAAAGAGATGATTTCTGACCTGGGGAACAACGGGCGGGACGACGGCGAGGGTGATCGATGGCTGCAAACGGCGCAGGCCTTGGCGGCCGGCGACTATGAGACCGCAGTCAAACTCCTCCTTGATCAGAACCGGGCGGTAATGCTTTCCAGGGGCGGAGCTCCATGGGCCGTACTTGAAAAGAACAAACTGCAGGTGCGCGTTCGGGATGAAACTGCCGTCCTTCCCGCCCTGGAAGACCTTCCGCATCTGTGGCGTCATTCGTACTTTCTTGACTCGCTAAGGGCTGTGTCGCTGCAGTTGAAGGGAGAGAACGCATGAGCGTGATACCCAGAGCGGTGCTGTCAGAACATTTTCAGAACTGTATGGAGGGCAGGCATCTCGTCAGCGCAGTGTTCCTGACTTTCCGGTTTGACCCCGGCTTCTTTGAACAGGAGGTTCTGCCCGTCTTTCTGGACATTCCGACGAGCCACGCAACTGCTATTCGCCTGGTCCAGATGGAGGACACGCTGCGCCGTCTTGCCGGTAGGATAGCGGTTTACTACGACGAAAAAGGACTCGTTCCAGGGGAGCTTTCGGCGAAATTGGACGTTCAAAGAGTTCCGGTTCGCCATCCCACCGGCATTTTTCACGCCAAGAACGTCTTCCTGCTGACGGAGGCAGACGAACCCGATAAGGATGGCAACCATGCCCGAAGTCTACTGGTGGCCTGTCTCTCTGCTAATCTCACCGAAGCAGGCTGGTGGCGAAACGTGGAGGTCTGCCATGTGGAAGAACTTGAAGATGGTGCGAAGACCAGGCTGAGGGATGACGTTATCGGATTCCTGAATGGTCTCAAGCGGAAGACGGCTTTCGAGACAGCAAATCCGGCGTTGGAAAGCATTCTTGATTTCGTCCGAGGAATGGAACAGCGCATGACACGGTCCTCAGGGCAACAGCTCTTCACCCATTTCTATGATGGGAAGCAGTCTGTGCCCGATTTTCTTGAGGAGGTCGCAGGAGAATATATACATAACGCATATCTCGAGGTGATCTCCCCATACCTTGATGACGCTGACACCTGTAAACCTCTGGAAGAGCTGATCCGGCGTTTCGAACCAAGGGAGATCCGTGTCTTCCTACCACGAAAGATCTCGGGTGAAGCTGCTTGCCGGAAGGCACTCTACGAGTCTGTCCGCGCACTGCCTAATGTTACCTGGGGATCACTCCCGAAGGATCTGCTGAGACTCGGCAGGAGCGAGGATGTCGGCGAACGGATGGTTCATGCAAAGGTCTATCGCTTTTTTCGGCAGAATCCGAAGAGAGAAATACTGTTCGTCGGATCGGCAAATCTGACCACCGCAGCCAACTATGGTCACAATCTCGAAACTGGTTTCATTGTCGACAAACTCAAGCCCTCAGGAGACTGCGACTTCTGGATTACCGGTACCGCCGGTCGGCCGACCGACTTCAAGTCGCGGGATGAGGGAGAGGGCGCGGAGGGTTCCGGGACGCACCTCGTATTGAGGTTCAAATGGGACTCCGGAGAAGCCTTGGCCTACTGGAATGATCGGGAGGGGCGCCCCGCATCGCCAAGCCTTCAACTGGAAGCCCAGGGGGTGCTGCTTGGGCATATTGGGCCATTGAGTCCAGGACAATGGATTTTGCTGGAACGTCCCCTTGCCGAAGCAATCCGCTCGATTCTACCGCGGACATCTTTTATATCGGTTCG
>JBAXMA010000074.1:0-10585 GCA_037134535.1 bacterium | reverse complement strand
TGCCGACGCTGTTCGTCACGCCACTTTTCCTGTTCTCCCTCCAGCAGGCGTTCAAGCGACTTGCGCCCGCGCATGGCCGCATGAAGATCGTTCCGGCACTTCTCCATCTTTGCTTCAAACCCGGCTACTCTCTGGGTCTGATCTGCGATCGCAGCCTGCGCCCGTTCCACGTGTTTGAGAAAAGAGGACACCGCATGATAAGACACACAGGTACCGCTCAATGATGCAATGTACTCAATGTCCTTCTTGATACCCGCCGCCATTGCTCTTTGCCTCTGCTGTGCTTTTTCAAATTCGCGCCTGGCAGCGGAATGTTTCATTTCCAGCACTTTTTCGATTGCCTCGCGAGCATCCAGCAGCGACTGAAGCGTGAAGCGGAACGCTTTCATTCCAAGGCCTTCCTCAATTGATTCAGGGTTTCGGGAAGATTCTCTTTGAAGTGCATATCCTGCTTCAAGAACCGTTGTATGCCGTCGATTTTGCGGAGAGCTTCGTCAATCCGGGGATTGGATCCCGCCACATAAGCCCCGACATTGACGATGTCCTCCGCCTTTGAATACACCGCCATTATTGCGCGTGCCCTGGCCCCGAGGTCATGGTGTGGCCGGTCCACAATGTCGTTCATAAGGCGGCTGATACTGACCTGAACATCTATTGCGGGGTAATGATTCATCGCGGCAATCTTGCGGGACAGGACGATGTGCCCGTCAAGAATTGCTCTGACCGAATCCGCAATGGGGTCCGACATGTCGTCGGCCTCAACCAGTACAGTATAGAATGCAGTGATGCTTCCGAGGGCCGAAGACCCCGATCTTTCGAGCAGCCTGGCCAGCAGGCCGAATACACTTGGAGGATATCCCTTTGTTGTCGGTGGCTCGCCAACCGATAGTCCGATTTCCCGCTGAGCCATTGCACACCTGGTAACGGAGTCCATCAAAAGCAGCACATTCTCGCCGTGATCGCGGAAGAACTCGGCAATCGCCATGGCCGTTGAAGCTCCCTTGATCCGCAACACTGGCGACTCGTCTGAAGTAACAGCCACCACCACCGATTTCTTCAAACCCTCCGGGCCGAGATTCTTCTCCACAAAGTCCCGCACTTCCCTGCCGCGTTCGCCAACAAGGGCAATCACATTGACTGTTGAGCACGAATTTCTGGCCAAACCACCCAGAAGAACACTCTTGCCGACTCCGCTACCAGCGAAGATTCCAACTCGCTGACCCTGCGCGGTCGTAAGAAGGCCATCAATGGCCCGCACACCTGTCACAAACACATCCTTGAGACAGCGCCGCTCCATTGGCGGGGGCGCGGGTCGTTCAATATCAACGGGAACAAGGTCGTGAAGAGGTGCGCCATTATCCAGCGGGTGGCCAAGTCCGTCTACGACTCTGCCAATCATGCTGTAGCCAACGCCCACGCACATGCGTTCACCCGACAGCACACGTTCACCCGGCCGTATGCCGCCCAACCGTTCAACCGGCATGAGGAGAACGTGCTGATCCTTGAAGCCCACAACCTCGCAGGGAATTCTTCTTCGGATCTTTTCCCCGCTTGTTTCGATCCACACCATGTCACCGATCGAGGCTCGCGGTCCCACCGATTTGACCATCATGCCCGTGACCTCGACGACGCGGCCTTCAGGCCGCATAAGCGGTTCGCTTTCGAATCCGTCAAGGACGGTATCAAGACGTCTTAGCAGGGTCTGCATCGGTTTGTTTCATCCGCTCGGACAGTTTGTCTTTCAGTAGTGACAGCCGTTCATTCAAGCGTCCATCAAAGATGCCATTGCGGCTCTCAATGATCAGGTCCCCGTCCGACAAAGCCGCATCCGCAACCACTACGACCTGTTCAGACACCACGGTATGCGGCAATCCGCAGCTGCCGGACGTTCTCAGACTTTCCGCCTCTGCCAGACTGACACGAACCCTGACGCCCTGCAGGTCGGATACAGGTCCCAGCGTGTCGCGAATGAGGCTCGCCAGCATCTCGCGGTACGGCAGCTTGTGCCGCAGCACGATTTCAGCCAGCTTCAAGCCCATCTCCAGCACCTGCTGTTCAATCTCCCGTTTCAGCTCCTGTATGCACCCCTCCAGTTGCCTGCCGCACGTGCCACATCGATCTTTCAGTTTGCGTCGCTCCACATCGAGCCCGGCCAGAAGACGTTCGTCAACCGCAGCTCTGATCCGGCCTGCTTCCTGATCTGCAAGAGAATCCTTCAGGGATGCGCCTGGAATAGTAGTGCGCAAATCAGTCAAACTCATTGCGCCGGCACTCATGGTCAGGCTTCTACACGTAGTCATCTGTTGCCCCCGTGCTCAACTGCCCGTCTGCCTCGAGCCCCCTGATTACGCTGACAATTTCCTTCTGTTTGGCCTCAACATCGGAGCGACGCACTTTCTGTGCATAGGCCATTTCCTCTTTCAGTGCCGCCGCGGCCCGCTTCGACATGTTTTGAAAGAATTTCTGTCGCAGTTCCATGTTTGCGCCGCGCAAAGCCACCCCGAGCGCTGCTGAATCTATCTCCTGGAGAATTCTGCGAATGGCTGCGTCACTTAGCCGGCCTACATCTTCAAACGTAAAGAGCATGTCTCTCAATTCTGAGGCAATCGTCTCCGACTTCTCCTGGATGGCGCTCAGCAAATCCTCCTCTACGGCTTTCTTGGCGTGCTGAAGCATGGCGGCAATGGGACCCAGCGTATTGGACGCGTCAGTAGCCTTCCTGGTCTTGCGCCCGGTCGATAGTTTGGCATTCAGAAGCGATTCAATCCTGGCAACAATGTCTTCAGCCGGGTCACCCGCCGTGCACATATAGATCATGACACGACGCCTCACCTCACTTGGAATAAGCTCCATGGTGTCCGCCACAAGCTGCGGCGGCAGACTCTTGAAAACAACCGAAATGATACCAGGCTGCTCCCTCGAGAGAGCTCCGGCAAGCTGTTCCGGACTGAGGTCAAATAGATCAGCGAATGCTGTATGACCGGCGGGCTTGCTTTCGGTCAGGAGCGACGTGGCCTTCTTCTCGCCAACGGCCTGCACAAGGAGTGCGTTGGCCATTGTATCACCGCCCTGTATTGAACGATCGAACTCCTGGATGCCGCGGAGACATTCGGCGATTGTTTTGTCCCTGACTGGTCCTGGAACCACTCCCAGCGTTCGCAGTGCATTAGTTACCCGGACCATCACCCGTGAATCAAGCTGCTGGATGATAGCGGCGGCAAGCTTACTATCCAGGCTGGCCAGTAGAACCGCTACCTTCTCATCCGGTCCGAATGTTTTCTGTGGTACCAGCTGGCCGTCCATTGCTCACTCCTCCCGAATCCATCAGGTTCCGGAACTGGATAGGCTCTTGATCCAGGCTGCAATAGCCTTTGGATTCTGCTCGGCTACCGCATGTAGTTCGCCCATATTCCTATCCGTCGAGTTGAGCCCCTCGTTCAGTGAGCGGGCGGCATAATCATCCGAGGAACGCGCGGATGTCACAGACGCAATGGAGACTCCGGCGTCTTCATGTCTCACATCAAGACTACTTGTCAGCCTGCGGGCAACAATAAGGACCGCAATCAGGGCAATCGCCCACATCCCGATCGTTTTGAGGAATTGCATGTCGGGCAGCCACTGCTGCCAACCGGAGGACTGAACCGGTGCCGCTACCGCCGGAAAGAGCATTTCCTGAACCTCAATGGTATCGGTTCGCTTGTCATTCTTCACCAACCCCACGGCATTGCCGATGAGTTGTTCAATCTTCTTGAGCTCATCCTTTGAACGCTCTTTTTCTCCTTTGGCCAGGCAGACCGAGACAGACAGACTGAGTATCTGGCCGCCTCTCTGAACAACCTGCTCAACATCCGACGGAATGGCATACTCAGTACGGATATTTTCTTTCTTGCTCTTGCTCATGCCTGAGTTCTGCTCGACGTTCCCGCCCCCCGGATTACCCACAGGAATGTTGGCCACCGCGCCGGCTGCATTCCCGGCGGTGCCACCTCCGGGCGCAGATGTGTTCACTGATTCAATTGTCTCCGACTTCACAACCTTGTTCTGGCTGTCATAGTTCTCGGTACGTTTTTCGCGCTTTGTGAAATCCATGGTAGCGGATACCCGTACAATTGATTTGTCGCGACCAAGGGCCATATCAAGAACCTCCTGTCCTTTCCTCGCCAGAATGACCCCGAGCTTCTCCTGCGTCCCGAGCTGCTCATCCGTATCATCGAGAATATCCGAACCGGACGAGGCTTTTGTAAGAAGCCTTCCAGTGCTGTCAGTCACCGTGATGTCTGTGGGTAACAGCCCGGGGACGGCGCTGGCCACGAGCTGAACGATGCTTTGGACATGGAACGATGCCAGCGATGATCCGGATCCGATCGTCACAAGAATAGATGCGCTGGCCCGGCTTTTTGCTTCGGCCGAAAAGACGCGCTCCTTCGGAAGCACCAGCATGACTCTTGCCGATTCAACGCCGCTTATTGCCGTGATCGTGCGCTCTAATTCGCCCTGCAGAGCTCGCTGGTAGTTCACCTGCTGGGCAAAGTCGGTGAGACCGAACTTCGGCTGCTCAAAGATCTCAAATCCTATGGAGGTATCTTTAGGAAGGCCGACGGCCGCAAGCAGCACGCGCCCGCGATAGACGTCTTTGGACGGCACATAGATTGCGCGACCTGAATCCTTGAGCTCCACGCTGATTCTGGCATCGGTCAGCTTTTCCTGCATGGCGGCGGCATCTTTCAGAGAGACACCGCTGTAGAGAAGCCGGTAATCCGGCCTCGAGCTCCAGTAGAGCAACCCGCCGATAACGACCGCTGTTACAGCCAGAGCGATAATGGTATTGGCCTTCTGGTTCACACCGAGGTGTCGCCAGAGTTCCTTTAATTGAGTTCCGAGAAGAGTCAGTGAGTTTGCCATGGTAGTTTCAGTCCGTTAGCTCTGCATTCGTGATATTTCCTGATAGGCTTCGAGAAGTTTGTTCCGTACTTGCATCATCAGATCAAATGCCACGCTGGCCTCCTCCATTTTGATGGCCACATTGTGAATATTCGTCTCCTCGCCCGTTACAAGCCCCTTTATGGACGTGTCAGCACTCTTCTGGAGTTCATCAACCTGATCCACCAGCCCGTTCAAGAGCGACCCGAACGATCCTTCCGGCTTACTGTCGGAACCGGCAGACTTGCTCAACGCTTCCGGAAACAGGGAATCGCTCCCTTTTTCAACTCTGGCATTCAGATCAATCAGATTCATTTCTCATTTCCTAATGCTATTTGATTATTTCAAGTGCCTGGGAAGCCATGCCCTTCGCAGTGCGAATAGCAGCGAGGTTTGCCTCGTAAGACCTGGATGCGCTCATCATGTCCACCATTTCCTCCAACGTGTTCACATTCGGCATGGTCACATATCCGTTCCCGTCCGCATCGGGGTGTCCCGGCCGGTAATCACGGCTCATCGGCCGGCCATCCTCCACAACCGCCTGAACGCCAACGCCCTTAAACTGCTTTCCAGTCCCGCTGGAATCTATGGCATCTGCCAGTTGTGCGGCAAAAACAACCGCTCTTCGACGGTAAACCTTGCCGTTTGCATCCCGTGTGGTATTGGCATTGGCCACGTTGTTGGCAATCACTTCCATCCGCCGGGTCTCTGCATCCAGCGCCGACGCGCTGATTCCGAGAGAGGGCATGAGACTG
The DNA here is from genome assembly GCA_037134535.1 of bacterium. GTDB lineage: Bacteria > Verrucomicrobiota > Kiritimatiellia > SPBP01 > SPBP01 > JBAXKQ01. The sequence goes on along the minus strand of JBAXMA010000074.1, from coordinate 4,910 downwards.
ATTTCCGGCATAACGAATTACCTCCAGGCTGCAAAGAAAGGTTCTATTAACCCTTTATTGCCTTACTCAACCCTGCCAGCTTTTTTGAAACCGCCTTGGTGGCGAATCCATAAAGCAAAGCGTTCGAACCCATTTCGCCGATTTCCTTCTGCAAAGACACAGTATTGCCGTCGCCTGTGGCTGCAGCGTCAGTATCTTCAACCACAGTTGGATTGACATCGCGAATGGACTCTTTCCCGCGGGAATCTATCGCTTCCGCCAGCGCATCCCTGAACTTGACATCCATCCTCTTGAAGTTGGGTGTATTGGCATTGGCAAGATTGTTGGCCAGCACGCGCTGCCGCATCGCCGTGCAATCCAGTATTTTAGTCAGCAGGTCTATACTCTCATTCATGCTTCACCTCATAATTACAGAAGCACGCATGATGCCACGACCATCATGCCTGCACCGGCATCAGGTTCTCACGACGATACTGATTGAGCTTGTTTCGCAGCGTGCGTGTACTGATCTGAAGAATATCGGCGGTCTTCTGCCGGTTACCGCCCGTTTGCGCCATGGCGCTGAATATGGTCCTGCGTTCCACCTCCGGAATGCTCAAGCACACACTCGAACTTTCCTCTTCGTCCGCGGTGTTGCAGGACACAACCGGACTGCTGCTGTTCCTGATCTCCTGGGGAAGATGTTCAATCCCGAGCTCCGGACCTTCTTCCATGACGCATAGACGCTCGATCAGATTCTCCAATTCCCTCACATTGCCAGGCCAGCAATAGGCGACAAGCAGCCTCATCGCCTCGTCGGTGAAGTGCATTGTTGTGCTCTTCCGTCCCCGCGATTCGGTAAAACGCTTGATCATGGCTTTGGCAAGAAGCGAAACATCATCCTTCCGCTCACGAAGCGGAGGAACACAGAGAGGTACGACATTCAGTCTGAAATACAGATCTTTCCGGAACTTTCCCTGCTCAACGCACTCTTTAAGATCCCGATTCGTGGTGGCGATTACCCGGCAATCCACATGCAAGGTCTGGCTCCCTCCTACGCGTTCAAATTCATGTTCCTGCAACACACGCAGCAGTTTCGCCTGCACTCCCATATTCATCTCACTGATTTCATCAAGAAGAAGCGTTCCCTTATGAGCCAGCTCAAACCTTCCAAGCCGTTTTGACATCGCGCTCGTGAATGCCCCTTTTTCATGTCCGAACAATTCACTATCCATCAGAGTATCCGGCACGGCGGCACAGTTCATTCTGACAAAAGGCTCCTCCCGCCTCTCACTCAGCGAATGAATAGCCAGAGCGACCAACTCCTTCCCCGTGCCGCTCTCGCCGCTGATCATAACGGTGGCAGAGGACGAGGCTACCTGTTCGACATTCTTCATGAGGCCGAGAATCCGGGAAGACTGTCCGATGATCTGTCTGCCTCTGGGCAGACTCCATCCAAGTTCCTCCTTCAAGTACGTATTCTGCGTCTGCAGACCCACCCATTCTCTGGCTCGACCGATCACAATCTCAACCTGTTCCGGAGAGAAGGGCTTGACTAGAAAGTCGTAAGCTCCGATCCGCATGGCTTCAACGGCCTTCTCTACCGTGCCAAAAGCGGTAACAATGACCGGCAGAGTCTTCTTTCCTGACGCCTTCAGGTGTTTCAGAAGCTGAAGGCCGTCGAGTCCGGGCATTTTCAGATCAATAAATGCCATGTCGTATTCCTGTTCATCGAGCATCCGTTTCGCATCCAGTCCGTTGCTGGTCTCCGAGATGCCGATTTTACTCCGCTTCAGCGTCTCGACGATGAATTCGCGCATCAGGGCGTCGTCATCAACCACGAGTGCCGTTTCAATGCTTGTAATCATTCTCCATCTCCCATTTGTGGTAAACGAACCGTGGCCACAGTGCCACTCTGTCCTTCCCGTCTGCCAAACATGATCTCACCGCCATGAGCCGCCACCATCTTGTGTGACATTGCCAGTCCCAGACCGAGCCCGCCCTCTTTGCGCGTAAAGAAGGGATCAAACAGGTGAGGCAGGTCCTCATCCATTATGCCGCACCCGTTATCAATCACATCGAACACCACCTCGCTCGCGCAAAGCCGGCACAAGATCGCAACTTCCCCGCCAGACGGAGCGCAGGCCTCAATGGCGTTACGGCCCAGATTGACCAGAACCTGCCGGATCTGGCGGATATCAGCTGAAGGAACAATACCGGCCTGCTTACTAACGTTTAATTTCACACCTGTCTGCCTGGCCAACCCCACGAGCAGCTCCTCGGTACTTTCCAGCAGGGTGGCAACATCGAAGGGTGCGCATTGCAGAGCCATGGGGCGGACATATGTCATGAGACTTGTGATGACGTAATTGAGATTCTGTGTGCCTTCTATGATCTTTGATGCCATTCGCGAGTGCGATGTCTGTTTTTCCCGGTCCAGGTCCTGCCTGAGCAGCCTTGCAAACCCCTCTATGGTTCCGAGTGGATTCCTGATTTCGTGCGCCACGCTCGCCGCCATTTCACCCAATGCCGCCATGCGTTTCTGGTGCTGCATTCTTTCTTCCAGCAGCCTCAGATGTGTCACATCCTGAAGCACTTCAACCGCACCAAACACCTCGCCATCAAGCATCCGCATCGGACTGACACTTGCCAGCACGTGAATTCTTGAACCATCCTCACGAGTGCATGACCTCTGCTCGTGCATCCGCGTCCGGCCGGAAACGATGGCATCCATCAACGCGTCCTGGTTGCCAAGACCATTCATGACTTCGTGATACTGGCGATGCACAACATTGCCCTTCTGTGGTCCGATAACCGCCTGAGCAGCCGGATTACAATGCTCAATGACCAGATCCGCGTTTACCACCAGCACGCCATCGCTGATACTGGTGAGGATCCCGCGCAAACGGCTGGACATCTGCTGAAGTTCCAGCACTTTCTCAGCAAGGACACTGTTCTTGGCCTGAAGTTCAGTATTCGCTGCGGCGAGGTTCTTCTTGAGATTGTCGAAAGCCGCCTGCAGCACTGAACTTTGACTGTCAAATGCCGCAAAAGCACTCCGGACACGGCCGAACACATCGGTGGTCCCATCCACACCCAGTCTTGTGGCCGCTTTGCTGTTCAACTCCGAACAAATCTCCAATGTGCTTTGTGCCATCGAAATCATCTCCCCTGTCACGCCGATACCGACTGCCACTCCGGCCGTAACGCCACAACGGATTCCCTCAACTCGCGCTCAATGACCAGCAACCCTTGCAGAAGATCACTTGTTTCCATAAGAACTTTCTCGGCATCCATCCTCAACGCAGCAGTCTTGACCTGGCTCACCGGAACGCCCGGAAATGCGCGCAAGTGAGCCACCAGCTGAGTCGCGGCTGTAAACGCCTTCGCCAGAGGCAGACTCATCACGCCCCTGCATTCAAAATCCTCGTAGGCACCTCTGTACAACTGCACAAGCTGCCGGCATCGCTCACGGCTCTTTACCAACTGACTGACAATTGCTTCGTCATTAGACATGCCTGTAATCCATCCGGTTATAGACAACTCCTGGCTCCGGGCCTGACTTCCTGAACCTGTCTGCAAAGACTGGTGATCACCGGATCCCCCCTGCATATTCGCTGTACTTCATTCTCGGGTCCGATCATATATGGCTGAAGAAAGTCAACCAGGAGCGACGTACTCCCGTCTCTTATGGCTGTCGTGGCAAATCTGAGCAGCATCTCCTTGAAGAGAGGGCCACTGCCTGCCGGACTTCGTGCGGCCAGGTTCAACACGTATTGCAGGCCTTCCGCATTTCCTTTTTTCTCCAATGCGGCAAACAGCACCAGACAGATCCTGCCGAGACATTCCTGCTGCTCCTGGGCCGGTAATTCGGACGCCCTCATAAATATGAAATCTGCCGCGTTTTTCCAGTTCTCACCGGCCAGTACCCCCGCGGTCTTCTTTTCGATGTCAACGCGCACAATCATAGGTGATTCGAGGCCATTAGTGCTCACAAGTGCCAGTCTGCGCAAAGCTTCCCTCCCCTGTGCCTCATCAACGGCTATCGTGGCCCACCAGTAGGCGGCCTCCGACCTGACCACGCTGGCCCTCGTGTCGCAACAGATCTCACGCAACTGCCTGTCGGCCTTTACCTTGTCACCGGACTTAAGAAGACACCTGGAAGAGCCTATTCGTGCCCGCCCCACCATATCCACGAGAGGCAGCGAATTTGTGCTTATGCCGACCTGCTGAAGCAATGCAATGTGGCTGAAACGGGCTTCTGCCGCGCCATACAAGCCCAGATCTTCCAGATTCCGGGCAACTGCCAGCATTGTCTCGATTGTGTAAGGATGAGTCGAATTGGCAGCACTGGCGGCAATACCCGTGAGAAGAGCATCCACCAGTGGAGCGTTCTCAATCTGTTGAACACGAAACAGAAGAAACAGACCTGCCGGCCGGTTAGGATCAAGACGGGTAATTCTCAGGTATTCCGCCAACCATTTTCTGGCTTCACCAGTATCCTTGCGTGCAAGACACAGATCGGCTTCAACCAGCAGCAGGTCCTTGATTATTGCAGGAGATGCCTTATTGTCAGCCAACACCTGATAGTGTTTCCATGCATCAGCAGTAAAGCCCAGACGACCGGCCAGTTTGGCGGCCCTTATCAGCGACGAAAAGTTCTGTCCTCCAAGATTAGCCGGGCTGATAGCATCCTTGATCAGTTCATAGGTCGCCTTTGCTGTCCCTTTTGTTTCAAGCAGGTCAAGAACGGCCATCAGCTCCTTCTCTGCCGGCGCGGTGACTTTGTAGCGTCGCAAATAGATCCGCATAGAAAAAGATGCGCCTTCAAAATCGCCGTCCATCCGGGCAAGACCGGCTGATATCAGGAGAGTCTCATCAAGATGTTTGCTCGGTTCTTCCTGCATGAACATCCGCAAGTACATCTTTGC
>JBAXMA010000073.1:0-10642 GCA_037134535.1 bacterium | reverse complement strand
GCGCAATGCCATTCGCGTCTGTCTCTTGATTGCTCATTCACAGGGACGGCTACAATACCTAATCGTAGATGCATCCCGGATGCATCCCGATCATTCCGTAAATCAGAAAATTACTGGCATACTATCTGCTGGCTATGCTATAAGTGAAACGCATAAAGCTGAATTGTGTCAATTTGTCTCCACGAATGCCTGCGAAGAGAGGTATGACCCTTCTTGAGGTGATTATTGCTCTTTCAATTTTCATGGTGGCTTCTGCGGGTATTTGTCTGCTTATCACTCAGTCGCGGCGACTTTCCGACAGTTCACGTGACCACTACCAGGCCGTTAACCTGGCCAAGAACAGACTTGAGCGCGCACGGTTCCTACCGATTAGCGCTCTCCCGCTGCTTGTCGAAAGTAATGTGTGCGTGAATGTCAGCGGTGCTGGTGTTGAAGAGGTTGATGCAATGTTCAGGCGAAGCACTGCAGTGACAGTTGCGACATCAAATCTGACCGAGGTTGTTGTGATGGTGGACATTCGCGACCGGTCCACCTGGAATTTTGGCACAGGGACAAACGGAATAAGGGAAGTGGTGCAGACGTACTTTACAACGTACTATACGCCACCGTGAGGATGTGTGGTGTGGACTGTGGTGTGATGGCTGTGGGCTGATGAATTAAGAGCGAGAGGTATTGATGAGCTCCTTGCTGTCGGAGAAGATTATGAAATGCGGTGGTATGTCTTCGGTATCAGGGGCAGGGCGGCGTATGCCCCGCGGATTCACGCTTATTGAGCTCATGGCGGCGTCTTCAATCCTCATCGTTGTCGTAACACTGGCACTGTATGGCTTCATGTATGCAATCAAAGAGAACGCCAGAGCCATGGTGCAGAACGAACTGGACATGGATGTTCAGGGTTCAATGGAGTCCCTGAAGAAGGATTTGAGACTGTCCGCCCTGGACAAGATGTTCTTCTACCCGCTTGGATCGGGCTCGTACTCTGCTGCGAGTTTTCCCATGGCCTTTGCTGACTCCAATGGGACCGTAGGACTCGGCACGAACGGCAAGATCAGTTGGGATGAGACTGTGATTTTTCATGTATGGAAGACCTCTCCTAATCAGTTGCGACGCACGAGGTTCAGGCCAAGAAACAACAGCCTCACGGATGCGCAGATACAGGAGCAGTTGACCTATGTGGCGACAAATGGATGTGCCACCAATAAAGCGGGCGGCGGAACCTATGGTTGGAGCAATGCTGAGACCACTGTCATTTTTGAAAACCTTTTTGACTGGTCGGTCGAACCCAAGGCTGGCGTTTATGACGGGTATGATGCCGTGACTAACCGGGATGAGGCGGTGAATCTGGGTTCGTGCATTTTCAGCAACGGACCGCACACGTTCACGTTCACTGTTGTCGGCTCAAATGCCGCGAGCAAGGGTCTTAATATCGGTCTGGATACTCTGGTTATGTCTCCGAACGGTCTGGACAGAGAAGCAGAGCTCCAGATTCCGGAGAATTCAGTCAATCCCACGAACATGTTGATGAACAATGTGGGATCGTGGAGTCATAATCGCCAGCTCTACTTTGCTGCAACAACCAATGGCTCGTCATTCACTGTCACCATGACCAATGACTGCTGGGAGGAAAGCACATTCCGCGGGACCGGTCAGATTCTTGATGATACCAAGGTGGTGTGGGACACCAATACGATGGATTACGTGGTGCGCTTGGACGGAAATCTTGGTGTACCTGACAGGGAAGGGTGGTATGCCAAGAGGCAGACTGAAACACCATGGCTGGTGGCAGGAGATATGGTAGGAACCAGCGACACTAATTCCACTCTTACCGACTGCGCGGTCAGAGTGCTCCTGCGTGGGTCAGAGATGGAGTCTGGTAACTTCATTCCATACAACAGCGCCATAGAAACCTTCTACGTGTATGCCGGCGCCGGACCATTGCGGGTTATGGGGGCGTACATTTCCAGGTGCGCCTCTGTGTCGACCATAACTCCAGACGCCGTTGGTCCATTCACCTCCCTTACTGCACCGCTTTTAGTGAATGCGAATGGTTTGATGCCGATGGGGATTACATACCCTATTGTGAAGACAAATAGTTACCTTGTCACCTATCTCGTTAGCCCGAATCCAGGGGAGGGCTATGCCAAGTACTGGACGGAGTCGAATGCTCCCGGTATCGGGTGCTGGATTCTTCCGAATGGAGCTGGGCATGAGCAGGACGCCAACTGGTCAGCGAATACGAATGTTATAGCCACTAGTCGGTTGTATGCTTTGGGCTTCATGCAAGAGTGCTGGCCCACCAATGGTTACTTCACATCCGCGGTATGCGACACCAAGAAGGGTGCGGTCAGTAATTGCATTGTTTCCTGGGAAATCAGTACGAATAGTTCTTGTTTTGCCACATTGAAGCCTGCCGTATCAATACAGGTTCGGGCTGGCAATAGTAACGACTGCTCTGACGCGGCCGCATGGAGCAATGTCGCGTACCTTGCATCATCCGGAGTCACAACAAACCTTGGTGTCAAGCGTTACGTTCAGTTCCGGGCCAAGTTAACGCCATGCAACACTGCCGGAACTGGCTCGGATTGGTGCAGACTCCATCACGTCCGAATAGCGTGGGACGGAGATACCAGATACGTGGACGTTGGCGGTATTTTCACCAAGGGCCCCAATAATGGCATATGGGAAATCAAGGTGGACGGCCAGCGTCTTGTCCGCGGAATTGCAGTTAACATTGAGATTTTCCAGGATGTTTTCAGTAAACAGGGGCCCCGCAGGGTGAAATCCATCCTGACGTCGGAGGTTACGCCCAGGAATACGGGGAAGTAGAAGAAAGAGAGCGTCTCAGTTGTGCAACGGTAGGCCCGTGTTGGTAGGGACGATCCGCCGGATCGTCCGCGGACAAGCAAGGCCGCTCGTCCTTGCGGGCCACTATGCGACTGAGTGAGTCCGGGTGGTAGGGCGGCGTATCCTTAAGCCGCCGCTGAGGTGGGCAAAAAAGTTGACTTTGGAGTGGTTCAGTCCTATAATTCGGATAGCAGTCTGAGTTGAGCGATTTGAGGTCAAAGAGTCATTAGTGGTATCAAAGAGAGCGATTAGTGTGATCAGGAGGTGTAGCATGAAACTGAAACGCGATACGAAACTTGGTTCAGCGATTGTCACGGTCATGATTGTTGTTACCGTGGCAGGCACATTGGTGGGGACGCTTGCGTATGCCAGCGGAGTCCGTGCATTGAATGCCCAGCGGCTTGCCAGCAAGGTCAAGGCGACAGCCATAGCTGAGGCCGGCGTTGCGCAGGCGTACAGCGTCCTGACGACGAACTGGGCCGCTCGTTACAATCCTGATGCTTTCCCGAAGATCGCTTACGGCGGAGGCAGTTATGATGTGACGGTAAAACCGGTGGGTAGTAATCAGGCAGTACTGGTTAGTACCGGTTTTTTTGGTGTTGTCGTGGCTTCTGTAATGGCTGACCTTTACAACTATAGCGCCAGTACGAACGGCAGCAGCGGTGGCAGTGGCGGCAGCGGGGGCGGCATTGGTGTCGGTGCTTATGGATATACCATAGCATCCAAGGGCAACATGGGATGGAGCGGCAGCGGCGACACGATCCTGGCACCCGGCGGCAAGATTCACAGCAATGGCAGCTTTAAGATGACAGGGAGTCCTAAGGTGACGGGAGGTATCTCGTCCTGCATCAAGATATGGCTGACGGGATCAACGCACATCACCGGCAATGCTGCGGCTCCAGAGTTTAACGTAGCTGCAGATGCAATAACGGGAACGAAGATGGTTGGGTCGGTTCCTGCAGTCACAATGCCTGGGTTTGATGATACGGCTTACCTCAAATGGGCGCAGGATCATGGCGCGTACTACGTTGGCAATCAGCACTTCTCGTCTGGGGACGTTGTGCCGAATGGCGGCATAATGTATGTTAAAGGCGACTTGAAGATCAGTTCAGCAGGGAAGATGGTTGGTTGTTTTATAGCCACTGGCAATATTGATATCACTGGCAGCGGTGATCAGATAAAAGTGGCTGGCTATCCTGCGTTCGTCAGCATGACGGGCGACATCGACATAGCAGGAAGTGGCAAATCTCACGGCCTCATCTATGCAGTGCTTGGTGATTTTGATAAGACCGGCAGTGGCGATCATGTAGGAACGATCCTTTGCGAACAGGTGTTTGATGCTGCAGGCAGCTGGAATCTGCTGGCGTACGAAGATTCGACACCTGTTCCGCCCGGTGTTGTGCCGCCGACTGGCGGCGGAAGTAGTTCTACACCAATTGACAATATTGGCATCTCGGCGTGGCAGAAGTAAGAGAAGAGATTCGATCGCTCACTTGTGAACATAGAGAGAAGTGCCCGTCCGGCTGACCAGATTGGTTTAGAATAGTGCTTCGGCAGGTTGTTAACGTCCGGAGGCAGTGCGCGCATTAAAGGTGTCCCAGCCAGATCGGGACCAGACGTGCAACTCCGGATGCCTCTTCTGTTTTGAGGCCTGATCGTGATCGCAATCTTTGTCGTAATCTCGTGCCGGGACGTAGTCCGCCATTAGGTGGACGTAGACCGGTTGTCGATTTCAGGTCCCGCGCGTCAATGTTGCTCCCCTCCGGGGAGCTCAGAAGATGTCCAATCATGTCTTAATCGTAATCTTAATTCGTAATCTTAATCGCGTGCTAGGCGTTGCTCCCCTCCGGGGAGCCCGGATTGGTGATCGCTCTGCTCTTTCCGCTCCCCGGAGGGGAGCTACATGTCAGCCCGGGGTGAAACCCCGGGGATTCGGTGGTAATGTCTTGCCCCTGTCTTGCGGCCGTTGAGCGCGAGGCGCGGTTTCATCTCAACTCGCGCGTAACGGCCTCATCTCGTGTTCGTCTGTCATGATTCCCGGCGATTCTCGCCGGGCTATCATGTAGCTCCCCTCCGGGGAGCTCAGAATATGTCCAATCATGTTCTAATTGTGATCGTAATCGCGTGCCGGGACGTAGACCGGTGTCGATTTCAGGTCCTGCGCGCCAATGTTGCTCCCCTGCTTGGAGCTTTCTTGCGAGCTGCCGTATCCGGTATTGAAATTTCACTTCTCTTTCATTTTTCTAATTCCTGAGAGCAGCATGGTGTGAAATCGGTAAGAGGCACAGCTCGGACGAGATTCGGACAATCTTCTTTGATATGCACAAAAACCCACGGTGTGGCAGTAATCCTGTTCACGGTTTCGAGCCATGTGACCTTTGATCCTCTAATTAGCCTTTGTATTCCGCCATTCCGGCATAGTGGGTATGGAATATGCTGCACGAACTAAGCCTTGACTACCACGCGGTGGCAGGCAATAATAGAGAAGATGGTAGGTGGATTCGATGATGAGATGGGGCTGCGGGTAACTATCCTTAGCGTGGGTGAAGACAAATTTTCGTGCAGGAAGCAGTAAAGAGGGGGTGGGAATTATGGCAAACAGGAATCAGCGGAGTGGCTCAGCGATTGTTACGGTAATGATAGTCATTACTGTGGCGGGAACGCTTGTAGGAACAATGGCTTACTCAAGCGCGTCGCGTGCAGTGAACGCGACACGGCTTGCTAGCAAGATTAAGGCGACGGCGATAGCAGAGGCCGGGGTCGCGCAGGCGTACAGCGTGCTGGTGACGAACTGGGGAGCACGTAATAATTCTGATACCTTTCCTAAGGTTTCCTACGGCGGCGGCAGCTATGATGTTACAGTAAGACCAGTGGGCAGCGATATGGCAACTATTATCAGCACCGGGGTCTTTTCAACTGTGTCAGCTTGCGTGATAGCGGATCTTCGCGATTATGGTGCAACCACCAACACTGGCGGAACCGGTGGAACAGACGGCAGCGGGACTGGTGGCGGCTATTCGCAGAGCTCCAATCCATACGACTACACAGTGTTCACGGACGGATCGACAACCCTGAATGGTAACGGAACGTTGCTGGGCCGGATTCATGCGAATGGTGCAGTGACGGCAAACGGCGGCGTCACCTGGGGTAATGTTACCAATTTGGTCTATGTGTCGTCATCTTCCGAGGTTACCCTCAACGGAAACTCCACGATTCATGGTTCTCTTGTGGCACCAAAGATTAAAGCCAGCGGGGCAATTGACGAGGAGCTTGAGCAGGCTGTTACCAAGGTGAAACGTCCTAACTTTGATTCGATCATAACAACGCTCTACAACACAGCCAACGCGAATGGTCAGGTCAGAGGCGGCGTTACTTACAGTGGCTCAACCACTCTGGCGCCGCCAGGCGGCGTGCTGTATGTTAACGGTAGTGTAACCATTAACGGTACGCTCAATATTACCGGCTGCATAGTTGCTACCGGCAGCATAACCATTAACGGTGGCGGCGGATTGAATCAGACCTACGTCCCGGGCCTGCCTGCCCTCATCAGTCGTGACGAAAGCATAACTTTCAACGGAAGTCGCGACATCAAGGGGCTGCTCTACGCAAATTCGTCTATCACTTTTAACGGTTCCGGAACTCTTCAGGGAGCGGCCATTGCCGGTGGAAGTGTCACATTCAACGGTAGCTATGGCATAGTTGGATATAATCCCTCCTACCTGGTTGGTTTTCCATACACTGGTTCAGGAGGAAGCGGAGGTACCGGCGGCGGCGTAGCTCCTGTGGTCGCGATTGGTGTTTCCGCATGGCAGAAGTAGTGGAAGAGAAGTGTAGAAGCGTGGTCTGTGGAGGAAGGAAAGGTAGGCCGGTCGTCGATTTCAGGTCCGTGGCGACAATGTTGCTGCTCTTTCCACTCCCTTGAGGGGAGTCCGGATTTGAGATCACTTGCTCCCCGGAGGGGAGCTACATTTCAGCCCGGGGTGAAACCCCGGGAATTCGGTGGTAATGTCTTACCCTTGTCTTGCGGCCGTTGAGCGCGAGGCGCGGTTTCATCTCAACTCGCGCGTAACGGCCTCAGCTCGTGTTCGTCTGTCATGATTCCCGGCGATTCTCGCCGGGCTATCATGTTGCTCCCCTCCGGGGAGCTCGAAGCTGTACGTTTCCGCCGGAGGCGGATCCGCCTTTGCGGAGGCATCTGCTCAAACTCTGTCTCTCCAGTATCCAGGACGTCGTTGCAAATTGGCGACAGCTATGATTATGAGCATTCCCGATCTAATCTGAAAAATACTCCGGCAGGGAAACCCGCTTACAAGACAGCGCTTGTCTGCCTAGGGATGGAAGAGGAATTTCATCGGGCATACTTTTGACGTATCTTCTCAATGACCTCTTCGCCAGGAATGAGCGCAACTTCACCATTGTCAATTTCGACCACTCGTCGTTCAGCCTCCTTGGCCCACAGGCCTTCTATTACACTTTGCGTTGGGAGGTTGAGGCTACACAGGAGTTTCTCCACCAGACCGAGGCGATCATTGGTAGGCAGGGAAAGAGCCTCGTCAATCACTTTACAGGCCATGGCTTGCATCTTATTCTCCTTGTTTCCGAATCTCATTCTGTTTGACTGAATTGAGCCACAAAGTTGTTTTGAAAGCAATTCGTTACTTTGGCATCTCTCCCCCCACTCTCCACACCGCGACTGCTTTTCTGTCAACATCCTTCCTTCCATATGCGAAGATGTATGTCCGTCCGATGTCTGCGATGAACATCCGGCAGATCTCTGCACCGGCATCACCCTCGATCAGTTCTGCATCAGCCGGAACCTCGTCTTTCCACGGCCTTGCCTCGCAGATGCCGCCGTTCGGACTCAAGCCGTACTTGAGCCAGGAGTAGTGTAGGCGCTGACGAAGGCTGTCGCTCGTTACTTGTTCATGGCGGTGGCGTCCGGCAGGCGTCACGCATTTTGTGTTCTCGCCAGTCTCCGCCAGGAACTCATCCATCAGCCTGAACCTGTTCTCCAGACTCGGCTTTGCCCAACCCGTTGGACGTTCGATGTTGAATGCTCGATGTTCGACGTTCGTCTCCTGTGTTCGCGCTCCGGCGAACTCCACCAGTTTCTTCCAGAAACCCGGCATTGTGTCGTTTGCCTGCCATATTGTCTCCCGCAGGCTTGCGGGCTCATAGAACCAGTCAACCAGCTTGCTCAGCAGGCGCGCTGAGTGGATGTCGCCGGCCGTCATGTCTCGGGTCTTGAGCACCTCATAAGGCGGCTCGGATGCAGCTATGATTCCGAACTTCCTCCGGTCCGCACTGAGTCTCGTGCCGGGGAGCAGTTTCAGCAGCTCAAGTTGAATCTCGGCGGGGCGCAGCGATACGAGCTGGCGCAGATCCTTTAAGGTTTGGCCGTGCGTAGCGCCCGGCAGCCCTGCGATAAGGTCCGCATGCACCTCAACGCTGCCAAGTCCGCAGAGTGCCTTCAGTCCCAGCGCCGCGCTTTTTGCTGTGCCACGTCGGCCTGACTCCTTCAGCACGCTTTCACCAAAACTTTGTATGCCGACGTCCATGTGGAGGCGAGCCGGCCGTTGCTCGCCCCGGTTCAGGTTGCTCAACTCCGTCTTTACATGCGGAGCTGTGGGGACACGGCGCCCCGCTTTCTGAAGACTCTCAGTCAGTCCTGTATTTGACTTTCCACTTTCCACGTTCCACTTTCCACACTCTTCCCCGCCTGCCATTGCCTGCAGTACATCGGGCCCAATCAGTGAGGGATCAATCTCAAGATGGAAGTCCATGTCTGCGAATTCATTCCTGAACATCAGGATAAGTTCCACGCACCGGCTTCTGTTTTCGTTGAAAGTCCTGTCAACGATCCGCACATTGTGAACGCCGGTCTTCCGGATCAGGTTCAGATCGGTGCGCACCCGCTCAATGGAGAAGTGCCTGACGGTCCCTGATGCGCCGCTCGTGCAGAATGCGCAGCTGTTCCGGCAGCCGCGGGAGGTCTCGAGCTGGAGAAAAGGCTTTCCCTTCCACAGCAAACCGTCGGAAGCTGTGGCTGCCGTGGCTTGCTTCAGGGTAGGGACGGACAGCCTTGTCCGTCCGCGCCGGCGATGAGGCAATGGCATTTCATGTGGCTCGCCAGTCAACAGGGCAAATGGCGACGGAATATCGTCCAGATCAGTGATTTCCGTGGCCATGCCGTTATCAACGTATTCACCGCCGACCATGCCGCAGAATCCGGGAACATTGCGCCAGCGATCAGGGTGGTCGATATCAGTCAATAATTGCCTGAACGCCGTCTCGCCTTCGCCGCGGATTGCCCCATCAACACACCGGTCGACGGCGAAGAAATGACGGTTGTCGCCCAGAAACTCGGGACCGCCGGCAATGATCCGGCATTTCGGGTCAATCAGCCTGTATCGGTGAAGAATCGACAGGACTGCCTTCCGGTTGAAGAGGTAGAATGTGGCCGCGATCACATCGGGTTTCAGTTGAACGATCCGATGCAGTGCCGGATGGAAGTCTTCCGTTGCGACCATCTCCACAGTTGTCCATCCAAAGCCCATGTCGCCAGTGAAAGCCTGCAGATACAACGCGGCAAGGTTCGTATGGGAATAGGATGAATTGGCGGCGAGGAAAACGATCTTGCGTTTTGTTCTTTGTGTCATGTTCTTCACTTGGTTTCGCCCCTGTTCCCGGGGTTTCACCCCGGACCCGGCGATTCTCGCCGGGCTATCATGTAGCTCCCCTCCGGGGAGCTCGGAGCATGCCCAATCATGTCCTAATCGTTGTCGATTTCAGGTCGGGGGCAACAATGTTGCTCCCCTCCGGGGAGCTCTTGCTCTCACCCGAACACTTCCGCGATCGTCCTCTGGATTCCCTCGGCTGCCTCGCGCGGATCGGGTGCGTCCTTGATGGGCCGGCCTACAACGATATAGTCTGCCCCGCTGAGAAACGCCTGCCGCACGTCCACTGTCCGCTTCTGATCGTCGACGGTAGCCACGGGACGGATGCCGGGGCAGACGATTATCAACTTGGGACCAAGTTGTTCCCTGATCCTCGCTGCTTCAAGTCCCGAGGCTATGATTCCGTCACAGCCCAGCTCCAGGGCCTGTTGCGCGCGAGACAGGACAAGATCCTCAACCGATCCCATATAACCCATCTGCCTGAGATCGCTGGCGTCCATGCTCGTCAGTACGGTTACGGCCAGGATTTTGAGGTTGTTCTTGTTCGTGGCGGCCGCCTTCATAATCTTGTCGTTTCCGTGGATGGTGACGAATTCAATGTTCCTGCCTTTAAGTGCCTGCACCGCCAGTTGCACGGTTTGCGGAACATCATAGAACTTCAGGTCCGCGAAAACCTTCTTCTTACGTGCCGTCAACCACTCGAGAAGTTCGAAATAGCCCCCTGCCATGAACAACTGGAGACCGATTTTATAGAACAATACCGAATCGCCCAGTTTCTCGACCATCTTCTTTGCTTCCTCAGTTGAGGAAACATCGAGTGCAAAGATCAGACGCTCGCGCGGTGGAATAGATCTGGTGGAGACCAGGCGACGTTCTGCAGCAGTACTAGCATTCTCTTTGTTCATTGTGCCTTTCATTGAAGCGGCATTGTCGCCGCGCTCAATCCGGAATATCCTATATGCTGTCATGAACGGCAAACGTTTTCTTCCGGCACTTCCCCCGGCGGCTACACGGACAAATAGGGAATGCTAGACAGAATGAACAGAATGTCCCGGATATGGAATTAAGGGAGGGCGCGGTGCCACCCTGCTCCTTATACGCATTTTGGTCAGGATTCATGG
>JBAXMA010000072.1:0-10650 GCA_037134535.1 bacterium | reverse complement strand
TCCTGTTGCCGATGGGCTGCACTTGGATTCACTGGCATGGGGCGCGGATGCCACAGGCGAGCTGGCCGGAACACCAGTAATCATGGTGGGCAATATTCCACTCATTACCGACGAGGAGGACCTGTTCGGCAGCCACATCATCAGGTTCCGGTTCAATCCCGATGCTTCAACGCTTCACGAACAGCCTGCCTGGCCGTCAATCCTGTGGAACATCATCAACTGGCGGGCGCTGAAAGCCGCCGGTCTGGAGACTACAAACTGGCGCATTGATTCCGAGCCGTTGCTCACTGTCGCGCGCACGACCAGGACGGTCACTGTCAGCCCACCCCGCGGTCGATCGGTCGACATCCATGCCAGACGCGGAAACGTCAGTCTGCCGGCGGATATTACCGGGCTTTATTCGATAGTCAAAGGCGACTCCTCGCTGGCATACGCGGTCAATTTCCTGAACGAGGAAGAGTCTGACCTGACAAAATGCACAAGCGGCTCGAAGGGAGACTGGCGTGTCGCCGAGACCATAAAGGCCGAGACCGCCAGCAGCTCGTGGATCTTCATCCTGGCCGCAATTGCCATGCTTGGAATCCATTTGCTGCTCATCTCACGGAAAGGAGCGGCAAGCCAGGTATGACCCTCCTCTATCCAGTCTGGCTGATGATGCTTCTGCCGCTGGCGGCCATGCTCATACTGCGCAGAGCACCGACACGTATACTTATAGTTATCAGGGCGATAATCCTGGTGCTGCTGGTGATCTCACTCGCAAGGCCGGCTTTAAGGATTCCTGAACGTGGTGGCGTGATCACGGTGGTGTGCGACCGCAGTGAATCCATGCCGGCGGGAACTGAAGCGAGTGAGAAAGAGGTGATCAACCTGCTATCAGCCGGAATGAGCCCGCGTGACCGGCTCGCGGTGGTATCGTTCGGCCGAAGGGCAGTCATCGAACGGCCGCCGGCAACTGGCGAGTTCGCGGGATTCGGAGGCGACGTCAGCTCCGACGCCTCCGATCTAGCCGAGGGAATCGAGAGCGCGCTGACCTCAAGTCCTGAGGAGAACGCTGGCAGGATTCTGGTGGTATCCGACGGACGATGGACCGGCAGGGATCCACTGAATCCGGCTGCACGTGCGGCAGCACGCAAGATTGCCTGCGATTACCGCCTGCTTCAGCGATCAACCGTGGGCGACACATCCATCAGCCGCATGGAGGCGCCGGAACTGGTCAGCCCCGGCGAGTCATACCTGGTAACCGCATGGCTCCGTTCGCCGGTCGATCAGACAATCCGGTACGAATTCAAACGGGGCCCCCTCGCTATAGCCGCTGGAAAGCGCACGGTAAAGGCAGGTCTGACCAGCCTGATGTTCCGCGATACAGCCGGATCGCCCGGAACCGTAATCCACACTGTCTCAATAGAGACCGACGGAAAAGATCCGGTGCCCGAGAATAATTCAGCCAGGACCCTTGTCGGTGTTCGCGGGCAAAAGCCGATCCTCCACATTGCACCGGCACAGACATCAGGTCTGGGCGACTTGCTTCGCGCCGACCGGGTTGATGTTAAGACCATCGGGCCAGCAGGCGCTAACCTGACAATTGAGGAACTCTCCGGCCACTCGGCAGTGTTACTTGAGAATGTTCAGGCCAACGCTATCGGCCCGCGCGGCATGGAAATACTGGCAGCTTGGGTTGAGACTCTCGGTACGGGGCTCATGATCACCGGCGGCAGGCACGCCTATGGTCCTGGCGGCTACTACAAGTCGCCGCTGGAACGTATCATGCCGGTATCCATGGAGCTGCGTAAAGAACACCGCAAACTTCAGCTGGCAATCGTGGTAGCGCTCGACAGGTCAGGCAGCATGGCCTGTCCGGCCGGCGGCGGCAAACGCAAGATTGACCTTGCCAACATTGGTACGGCACAGGTTATGGACCTGCTTTCCGACATGGACGATTTCGGTGTTATTGCTGTGGACAGCTCACCGCACACCATTGTTGAGGTGGGTAAAGTGTCGGACAACCGCGGACTGCGCGGCAGAATCCTGAGTATTGACTCCATGGGTGGCGGTATTTTCATTTACGAGGCGCTCAAGTCTGCCGCGGCTATGATTGTGAAGAGCCCCTGCGCAACGAAGCACATCATCCTTTTCGCGGATGCCGCCGATTCCGAAGAACCGGGCGCATACATCGATCTGATCGAGAAGTGCAGACAAGCCGACATCACGATAAGCGTCATAGGCCTCGGCACCCCTGCCGATTGTGATGCGCATCTGCTTATGGATATCGCCAAGCGTGGCGGCGGCGAGTGCTTCTTCACTGCCGATGCCGCTGAGATTCCCCGCCTCTTTGCCCAGGACACGTTCACTGTCGCAAGGAGCACCTTCGTGGAAGAGCCCACGCCACTGAAGTGCACCGGAACAATGCCAACACTCGTAGCACGCACATTCGGCCCCCCGCCAGCTCTCGGCGGCTACAATCTCTGCTACATCCGGCCTGAGGCCATGCAGGCTGCCGTGACGACGGATGAAAACGCCGCGCCAGTTGTCGCCGCCTGGCAAGCGGGAAGCGGCCGCGTTCTCTGCTTCACCGGTGAGGCCGACGGGAAGTACGCTGGCTCGTTTGCGAAGTGGAATGAGGCTGGCGCGTTCTACAGCAGCCTCGCGCGCTGGACCGCCGGCGATCTCAGAGGTCTGCCTGACGGAATCCTTCCCAGGCAGCGGATCCAGCGCGGCAGTTGCATCGTGGAGCTGCATCTCGATCCTGAGCGAAAGAAGGACATTCCCGGCGGCCGGCCGGTGGTAAAGGTTCTGCGTGGAATCCCGGGGAAAGCGCCCGAGTCGAGCAAACATCCGATGGAATGGGGCTCGGCCGATCTACTTGTCGCGCCAATCCCGTTGCGCGGCAACGAGACCATACTCGCAACCATCGAAATAGCGGGACTGGATCCGGTACCCCTGCCGCCGGTCTGCCTCCCATATTCTCCTGAATTCGAGCCCGTCGAAGGCGCTTCCGGCGCACAGACACTCAAAGCTATTGCTGACGCCACCGGCGGCAAAGAACGTCTTGATCTATCAACGATGTGGAAGGACCTGCCGCGACACCGGCGCCCGGTGGAAATCGGAGTGTGGCTTATCATATTGTCCATACTCCTCGTGCTTCTCGAGGTGCTGGAACGGCGCACGGGGTTACTGAGCCGTGCCAGAGTGGCAAAGGTCACACAAGCACCAGAAGACACCGACACAGAGAACAGTCCAGAACCACGACGCCCGGCTAAAGTTGAAAAGAAGAAGGTAACCGCTCAGCCGCACACCGAAAACGCACCCCCAGCGACGCCAAACCCCGCCCCAGCCGCAATTCCGAAGGCTCCTCCCGTCGAAAGCTCCTTCCGCCAGGCACAAAACCGCGCAAGGAAGAAGATGAAGTCCTGATTACGTTCCTAGACAACTGTATTTGTGGCATTTCTATGGCCACAGTAAATACAGGTCGGCCGCTTTGTGTTAATCGTTCTGCCACATGCTGAGCAGGTCATGGGGTGTCCATGGGAAGGGCGGAGCTATGCGACGCCGTTACTAAATCGTACTTGCCGCAGCCGTGGGAAACTTGCCTATCCGGCTTGATCTCTACTCCTCAATCTGGCAATATGTCAACCTTGAATGAGTTACGGTTCTGAATCTGGTGCAGGGCCTGTTGCCAGGCACAAGGGAAAACATCTGGAGAAACAAATGAAAACTCGTCTTGCAGTAGTCTGTACACTGGCTCTGGTTGCAATGTGTAACGAAAACGTTCTGGCAGAGACCAATTCAGTCCCAGCGTCTGCGGCCGCTTCGTCTGCACTCAGTGAAGCTCAGAAGCAGGCATACGTGGTCGGCATCATGAATGCCAAGCAGGTCAAAGAAGGCGCTGGTATTGACAATCTGGATATGGACACATATCTGCAGGGATTCAAGGCGGGATACTCACTGCCTGAAGACAAATGGCTGCTTAATGAAAAGGAAATGCAGGATGTTGTGATGGACATCCGCAAGACTGCCACAAAGAAACACGAGGAGAAGCAGCTCAAGCAGCAGAGCGAGAGTAAGGCAAAGGGGGAAGCATTCCTCCTGTTGAATGCTGCGAAGGCCGGGGTCAAGACCACTGCCTCAGGTTTGCAATATGAAGTAATCAAAGAGGGCAATGGTCCCACCCCGAAGGATACCGAAATCGTAAAGGTGAATTACAAGGGCACTCTTGTGGATGGGGAAGTTTTCGACCAGAATAACGGTGTGACTTTCGGTGTCACGCAGGTCATTCCAGGCTGGACAGAAGCACTCAGAATGATGAAGGTTGGCTCAAAGTACCGGTTGGCAATTCCGTCCAAGCTGGCTTATGGCGAGAAAGGAACCGGCGGCGGTCGCATTCCGCCAAATGCCGCACTGGTGTTCGATGTGGAACTCGTCGCCATTCAGGAGGCAGGCACCCTCAACCAGCCCCCTGCCCCTGGTAAGGCAAATAAGTAGAGCATCGATTCATTCAACATCGACCGACCCGTATTGAATGTTCGACGTTCGCCTACTCTCCGGAATGCAGACCACTGACCACAGTGGTCCGCATTCCGATTTCCGAGTTCACATTATCCCCTGTAACTCTCGACTCTCTCGATCCCGTGTGATACACGTCCTCCTCCCATGGCATTACTAAGTCTTACAAATGCGAGTCTGAGCTACGGCGGGCACCCTCTGCTTGACAAAGTGGAACTCCACATTGAGCAGGGAGACCGCATCTGCCTGCTTGGCGTCAATGGAACCGGCAAGAGTTCATTGCTTAAAATACTTGCTGGCGAACTCAGGCCTGATGAAGGCGATGTGGCAAGGTCAGCCAGGCTCCGTGTAACCAGTTTGCCCCAACAGGTCCCCACAGATCTTGAGGGCCGCATCATCGACATAGTTCACCCGGACGGGGAATCTCACGACCACCTGCCCCATGAGGCCGAAATGATTCTCAGCCGCCTCGACCTGGATCCGGAGGCTGAGTTCTCAACGCTGTCCGGCGGTACCCGCCGGCGGGTTCTGCTGGCCAGGGCCCTCCTCGGTTCACCCGACATTGTACTGCTGGACGAACCGACCAATCATCTCGACCTCGACTCCATTGCGCTGCTTGAGTCTTATCTCCTGCGCTACTGCAGGACATTCCTTTTCGTTACGCACGATCGTTCATTTCTCCGCCGGTTGGCATCTCGCATCATTGAGCTGGATCGAGGCCGGCTCAGCGACTGGCGTTGCAACTACGACACGTTCCTTGTCAGAAAAGAAGAATCACTGCATGCCGAGGCCCGTGAGTGGGAACGGCTCGACGAACGGCTCGGCAAGGAAGAGATCTGGCGACGTCAGGGAGTCAAGGCCCGCACTTGCCGCAATCAGGGTCGACTCAAGGCCCTCGAAGCACTGCGGGCTGAACGCAGCAGGCGCCGCGAACGCATCGGCTCTGTACGTATGACCATTCAGGAGGCAGGTCGTACCGGTGACGTTGTCCTCAAGGCCACGAATGTCTCGTTTGGATTTGGAGAAGCGCCGCTGATCCGTAACTTCTCTTCAGTACTCACCCGCGGCGACAAAGTGGGTATCCTCGGACCGAACGGTTGCGGAAAGACCACCCTGATACGACTGCTTCTCGAATCCCGCAGCCCCACCAGCCTTCAGCCGGGGTCGGGGCTGATCAAGCATGGGACCAATCTCCAAATCGCATATTCCGATCAACTCCGCTCCCAACTAGACGATGATGCGACACTTGCTGAGAATATCGGAAATGGCCAGGAATTCGTAACCATCCAGGGTGGCAAGCGCCATATCATCGGCTATCTTCAGGATTTTCTTTTTTCGCCTGAACGCGTGCGCCAGCCGGTCAAGTCTCTCTCCGGCGGTGAAAGAAACCGCCTGCTGCTCGCACGGCTATTTGCACAGCCATCCAATGTCCTCGTCCTAGATGAACCTACAAACGATCTCGATCTGGACACACTGGAGCTGTTGGAAGGCCAGATAGCCGCCTATAATGGCACCGTTCTGGCGATCAGCCACGACCGGACCTTTCTTAACAACTCAGTTACAAGCGTGTGGGCTTTTGAAAAGCATCCCTCTGAGCCGCCGTACAACTGGCTCTCCGCTGACGAGGGCTGGTATGTCAATGAATACGTCGGTGGTTACGATGAATGGGAAGAGAGCCGCCTGCTGCCTCCGCAGCCGCAAGCTCCTTCCGAACAGAAGCCTGCACCTGTTGACGCAAAGTCTTCACCTTCAGTACGAAAACTCTCGTACAAGGAAAAGACCGAACATGAATCGCTTCCCGGGCGAATTGAAGCCATGGAGAAAGAACAGACCCAATGGCACGTTCGCCTCGCCGATCCCGAGTTTTACAAATCTGACGGGAATGAAATAGCAAAGGCCAGACAAAGCGCTCAAGAGCTGACCACGAAGCTGGAAGCCGCCTACAGCCGATGGGAAGAACTGGAATCCCGTCTTGTCGCCGGTAGCTGATCTTGACTGACTCAAAAGCCGTAAGATAGTTCCAGGGGTGGGTGGCACCGCGCCCTCCCGTATCGAATACATACCTATTTACCTGTGTTTGTGATGGTCGACTATCACGCCGACTCCTCTCCCGAAATCACTTCTCACGCTCTCATCCCAGCAGCATTTCAAGATCTTCACGGGTGAGATTGGAGAGAACACTTCCATTGGCATTGATGACGGCATCGGCAAGATCACGTTTGCTCTTCTGCAGTTCCAGCATTCGCTCCTCCACTGTATCTTTGGCGATCAGCCGATAGGCGAACACCTTCTCTGTCTGACCGATGCGGTGCGTGCGGTCAATAGCCTGCGCCTCAACAGCCGGATTCCACCACGGATCCAATAGAAACACATATTCGGCCGCGGTCAGATTCAAACCCAATCCTCCGGCTTTCAGGCTGATAAGAAACAGCTTGCAACTGGCATCAGTCTGAAACCGCTGAACAATAGACTCCCGGTCGCTGGTCTTCCCGTCAAGGTATTCATAAGAAATGCCAACCTTGTCCAACTGCGGTTTCAGGATGGTGAGAAAACTCACGAATTGTGAAAACACCAGCGCTTTGTGTCCTTCTTCAACAATTTCCTGTAACTGGGCCATCAGCGTTTCCAGCTTAGCCGAACCTTCGTCCGACCGGCTCTTGTCAATCAATCCGGGATGACATGCCGCCTGCCGGAGACGGAGCAACGCCTCAAGAACCATGATCTTGCTCTTTGCCATACCGATCTTGTCCACCTTGCCCAGAAGCGACTGACGATAGAAATCGCGCAATTCGTCGTACAGCTTCTTCTGGTTTCCCTGGAGTTCGCACATCAACGTCTTCTCGGTCTTCTCAGGGAGGTCAGGAGCAACTTCACGCTTGGTTCGCCTCAGGATGAACGGCTTCAGTGCCCTGGTCAGTAGACTCAAGGTCGATGGATCCGGATTTCGCAGCTTTGCACCCGTTCCCAGAAAGATCGAGGCGTGTCCAAGCATGCCGGGATTGAGAAACTCGAAAAGACTCCATAATTCTCCGAGATGATTCTCTATAGGCGTGCCACTCAAAGCGAGGCGGTGCCGGCCGTTAAGCAGTCGCACAACCTTGGCCCGCTGTGTGGTCGAGTTCTTGATCGCCTGGGCTTCATCCAGAATCACATAATCGAATTCATAGTCCTTCAGTTTATCAATGTCGCGCTGAAGTGTGCCGTACGTGGTCAACACAAGATTGTGTTTACTCCACTTGTCCGAGTCACAACAACGCTCTATTCCTGTGTGGTCAATCAGAGTGAGTGACGGCGCAAAACGTTCTGCCTCACGCATCCAGTTGAAGATCAGGGATCGTGGTGCCACAACAAGCGATGCCCGCCGGCCTTCGCTGTTTCCCTTCGTACCGGCGCGTTCCTGGAGCAGCGCCAGAACCTGCACCGTCTTGCCCAGTCCCATATCGTCGGCCAGGCACCCTCCGAAAGAAAACGCCTGAAGAAAACGGAACCAGCCGAGGCCGAACTTCTGATAAGGCCGCAATTGGCCGATAAAACCATCGGGCTCAGTGCCGGGGCGGATACCATCAAACGAACCCAGTCCTTCCCGGACCTTGCGGAACACCTCATCACAGGTTGCTGCCGGTTGAGCTGCCAGCAAGGCGTCTATGATCAATGCCTGCGAACGGCGGAACCGGATTGCATTATTATGGACCTCCCCCATGGAAATCATCGGGGCATACTTCGCAATCCACTCGGACGGAAGTACGCCAAGGGATCCGTCTTTAAGAGTTACGTATGCCTGTCCGTCTTTCACGGCTTTCAGCAGTTCCGGCAACCCCATCGCAACACCCTCAAAATCGCACTTGGCGTTCAGATCAAACCAGTCCACGCCGCTGGATACATCAAAACTGAACTCGCCCGGTTTCCGGAACACCTTGCCTCTTGCCTTGACTTCCCATCCCTCCCCGGTCAAAGCACTCACTGCCACCGCCAGTTTTCTGGCTTCTATCCCGTACGTGGAATCCCATGGTATTAACTTGAACCCTAATTCCTGAAGCCGGTTTCTCGCAGCGTCTTCAGCGGGCAGGTCACGATGGTAGTACTTCCGGGCGTCTCGCTTGAAAGTGCTGTCTTCCAGTGGTCCGTCCCATATCTCCAACCCCTGATAATCAAATCCAAGCTTCGCCATCAGCAGCGCGCTGCTGGCATCCGCTGATGCCGTGATATGAAGCCTGTTCGATGGTTGGCATCGCACGAACTCGCACTTCAACTCTGCAGGCAGGGCAATCGTGGGCACGTTATGACGATTCAACATTGTTTCAAGAAATGTTTCACCATCCGCAGCAGGAACATCAATCCTCTTATGCCTCCTCAACAGAATGATCCATGAGAAGTTCCCGTGGTGCTCCAGCCTTGAAATATGGTCCGGCCAGATAATCCAGCCGTCTGCCAGCAACAACAACGGAGATTCGAGAGTTACGACCTCCTGACCGCGCTGAATGCAGCCCTGGAGTTCATAGCCAGCCTTCTTCCCTTTGCTCTTCAACTCCATACCAAACACCCACGGCTCCGGGTTAACGTCCATTTGCAGGATCGGCCCCTCGAGACTGTTATCATCTGTCGCCACACGAAAGCGTCCCGTAGCGCACAATTGCGGCAGAAGGCGCTTTGCTATGTCACCCGACAGGCAGACGGTATCCCCGTAGTAGTAGCCTCCCGTCTGAACCGATGAAGCCTTCAGCCACACCACCAGATCCCGTTCGGACTCCGGCGTTTTATCAAACGGCTCGTTCAATATATTTACGTTCTTCGGTTTGCTCAACATTCCGCTTTTTCGCATGATCTGGCGGAGTATTCTAATTCTCATTCCTCCACCGGCATGAAGGCATGCTGGTATATCAATTGTATAGTGCCACAGTTCCTGAGTGGGCATGCGTTTCGGTTGCGGCACACGCGAGACTGGCGCCGGGGGCGGTACGATTGCAGCAAGAAGATTCTGCCATGTCGGCTTTGGCGGTGGCCGGGGTGACGGGGTTTCAATTCTATATTGGCCGCGAGTCTGACGGAACACAATTGGACCATCCGTGCTCTTGGATCCAGCCTGACTGCCACCTGAACCCTGGCTGCCTGATTTATGCCACTCGTCCAGAATTCTCCGCCTCAGAACATTGTCTGCTGCTTTGGAAACGAACCGGCCAAGGACTGTAGATTTTTGCAAATCAACAATCTCCCCCCCCTTCTGCAAACCCGTCAGATTCTGCAGGGCATCCGGTCCAGCGGCAAGCACTGCCGCCCAAATATGCTTGCATAAACCTTTGGAGTCAAAAAAGGGGCACGTACAACTCACACTCAGGTTGGTTCCATCCTGCAACAGCTTGATGTCGTTGCTCCAGTGACCACCTATCTCCGAGATAAGCCGTTTGTCGTCCCAGCCCACATCGAGGACCAGACCCTCGCGATACGTTTCCATTCCCCTGACTCGTACGTCAGCAGGAAAGCTATCGTATAGTGAGCAAGCAAGATCACCGCAGTCCGGTGCTATGCCCTTCTTTGCTTTTCGAGATCGCCATGCCATAACTTCTCATCTCCGCAACTCTCTATTTAACACCATGCCAGGCAATTATTCTACAACTAATGCCACGGCCAAATCCTTTCCTACATTCAGAATCGCAACCATAGCATAGGCGGTAGGACAAATACTGTCCGCCAAACGGCACGATCGAGAGCAATAAATTGTTTGTTGGCCAGCCAGACTCTGATACTATTGATTCACACCAAACGGGTGGTTCACGATTATTGCGGCCATGGAGCAAAGAGAAAGGTCTCCTCAGATGAACAAAGTATTGGGAATCGTGCTACTAGCTCTATTATGGCTGTCTTGTTCCGGGTGCCTATCAGTCGAGATTCCGAAATCTACTGCTGCATTCTTGCACAATCCCGGCAAGTGCAGAGATCCCATGTGCGGATGTCACAATCATGAATTAGAGAAGTAACAAACCGCTACTTGTCGACAATCCATACACCCTTAATGACGTCACTGGTGTATGACCGGTAACCGGTCGTTCATCGCATCTGGCATCGCCAATGAGAGATCTGAACTCCGTGCAATCGGCCCAGGGCGCATCTGCGATTGGGTGCAATCGTCGTAATCGCGGCTCACCGGGACGGTTC
>JBAXMA010000071.1:0-10846 GCA_037134535.1 bacterium | reverse complement strand
TAGTACCGGATCATCCCAATCCCCTTATCTCAGACAGTATGTGGCAGACTCTTCTTCGGCCACCCCTCGGCCAGGTCATACACATCCACGAGCTTACGCTCGCGGCTACGAAGAGACGCTCAGACAGGGAGGGCGCGGTGCCACCCGCGCCGGTGTTAGTGTTACAGCTTTGAGTCATCTTCCTTCGAAGTTGGATGTTTCCGTCAGCTGACGGATTCGATGCGCATTTCTTCTCTTCTCCTGGCATGGGCAATCCGGAAATCGACAAGGATTACGACAAGGATTACGACAAGGATTACGACAAGGATTACGATTAAGAAGGACAGTTGCTTTTCGTGGCGAGGCCATGACCCTGACAGGCGGCGGGACAGGCTGTCCCGCCCTACCAGAAACTGGCGGCAGTCGCGGATACGGCGCGGTGTCAAAGACTATTCGGTTGTGTAGTATATCATCACTTCCGGCGGATTGGCGACCTTGTCAACGAGCTTGTTCAGGAAGTCGATGGCGGCATTTATCTCAGCTATCTTATTGTTAACCTGAACCATACCCTTCTCAGTGATCTTCGTCTGCGCACGCATATCGTCCGGTATGGTTACAAGAGCATCCAGATTCTTCCTCCTTGCCAGTGCATTGATGTCACCCGCCATTGGAATCATGAGATCGAGCACAGGCTGCATGCTTGCCTTGCTGCCGACCGAACCCTGCATCCCCGCAAGCTGGGCCTTGATACTGCCCAGCATGGCCATGGCTGAGTCCTTGTCGCCCTGCCCCAGCGCAGTCTTCAGCGCAGTAATAGCCCCTTGTATCGTCGTAGACTGGGTCTTGGCCGACCGTGCCTCCTTGGCCGCCTTGTCTGCCGCTGTCCGCGTCGCACTGGCATCACTGCCAAGGGAGTCAATTGCCGAGGCAATACCGGCAAGCTCGGAAAGCCGGCCATCCAAAGCCAGGAACGAGCTCGCCGTTGACGCCTGTAACGCGGTCAGGTCTGCAGCCGTCTGCCGGACAACAGCCCAGTCAACAGCAGCCACCTTGGCCTGCACGTCAGCAATTCCTGCCTGAATTGCCGTAACATCAAGATTTGTCAGACTGGTCAGATTCGTCAACACCATGAGCGATGTCAGATGCTGCAGCGAGATAAGATTAGTCAGCGACGAGAGATTAGTCACACTTCCCAGGATGCTGTTCAGATCCGTTCTCATCGCTGCCAGCGCTGCCGCGTTCGATATGGTCGTACTGCTGACGATGCTCGCAAGACCGGTCACCGCAATCAGCATGTTACTGGAATCCATTTGCAGCGCCGCCAGCGCTGCTGCGTTCGATATGGTCGTACTGCTGACTATACTTGCAAGACCAGTCACCGCAATCAGTGTGTTGCTGGAATCCATTCGTAGCGCCGCCAGAGCTGCCGCGTTAGATATGCTCGAGCTATTGACGACCAGCTGAAGATTGGACACCGATACGAACACGTTGCTCACGTCAATCCTCATTGCCTCAAAGGAGGCATCATTCGAGAGACCCGAACTCCGCACCAGCGCCTCAACATTGGATACCGATGCCAGCATATTGCTGAAACCCGCTCCGAAGTCCGTCGTGCCGACCACACGCCAGATGTTCGATGCCATGCTTTCCACTGTTGCGAGACGGCCGGTGACAGATGACAACGTCGTCCTGTCGGTCCAGTATCCTTCGTCAACAACCTGTACCGTAATCTGGTCGCCACGGGCGGTGTCGGCTACGCTGTCATTGCAGGTGATGGTAAATTCTCCCAGACCCCATCCAGCCGCGAAGGTCGCTTCGCCCTTGTACATTCCGGCACCCGGAACCTCCGTCATATTGGCCTGGAAGACGAGCGCCCCGGCAGAGTTCTGTATCTTCATCTGCGGACCTGACCCGAGACCAATCGTAGTCATGTACGTAATAATGTTCGTTGTCCCTGACTTAATCGTGGTCGCACGGAAGGTAATCCGCGGCTCCGTCGACACAGCTATAACCATTTGACTGGAAACCATGGTCCGGATATCAGCAAGTGATTGCGCCAGCTCCGTAATATTGGTCAACTTCGCCACATTACCAACAGCATCAAGCAGATTACTCACTGAAATGGTAAGATTGGTAAGCCCAGGCAAAGCGCCCATTGCCCCCGCAATCGAGGTCAGATTGCTCCTGACCTCACCCCTGAAAATGGCCTGAGCCGACTCATGTGACTGGAGGCTCGTGTAAACACCCACCACCTGATTCGAAATGCCGGTAAGCATGGGGGAGAGTTCCTCGCCCATCGGCACGCGAAGCGTGAAGGTCACCCCGGAGGAATACCAGTAGCTGGAGAACAAGATGTCGACCTTTGCGAATAGCACACTGTTCGCCGCCAGGGCTGAGGCATCCCACGTCATCCAGAACACACCCGATTTCAGAAGGCTGCCGGAAATAGTGGAACTGTCGACCACCGCAACTGTCGAACCGGAGGCATTATACATTGTAATTATGCATTTGGTCGGGGTGTCGAGAATGGTGCCGCCACGCTCGATCCAGCCGTGAATGGTGAACACCTTGTTCGTAGGCTCATACGAGAAGCTCGCCATGGTGTGATACTCCGGCTCTATGGTGGATCTTGCCAGAAACACCTGCTGCGTCCACACCTGCGGTCCGCCCAGTGCAACGTTCTCGCTCTTCCAGTCCACTATGTTCATGTCAAAGAAGAACTCCCTGTACCAGACCGTGTTCCATACCCCCCATGGATAGTCATGCGAGATGGTATTGGGCAAAATGCATGACTGACTCGAGGCCGACCATCCGGAACTATCAATCACGGCAAGCCTGTCCAGTCGCTGGGTCGTCAGCATATCGACAACTTCCCAGTACACTGTGTAGTACCTGATTGCAAAAGCCGTGTCGGACTCATCTGCCGGTTGCTCACGCCCGGCCGGCATCAGCTCCGTCGCGTCAAATGTGTTGGTGTACTGCGCCTCCTGAACCCTGAAGCGACCCTGCGTAGTCTTTGAATTCGCGACCTCCCATGACCAGGTTGTCTGCTCCGGTGTCAGCAAGCTGTTGAATTTGTTTGCAATGGGTGCCGTGTTTATCTTTGTCCAGCTCCCCGCCCAGTACGGCGGTGTTTCAGAGTAGTAGACGTCGACAAGCGGTATGGTCCCGATTGTGCGCCAGACCACCGGCGTTGGCTGCAGCGCAAACAGGCCCTCGCCGCCGTTCGGATAGAGCACCTCAAACCTGCCGCACAGATTGAATGCACCGGTCATATCCGCAATCGTGACATCTGTATTATGCTTCACAATGAGCCGCGCCTGCGTCGGCTGATCAGGCACCGTCCAGGGCATGGTATACGTCTTATCATTGTCGTCGTAGGTGATATTGGGCGTATCGGTAATGTCATTGGTAACCGCATAAGGTTTCAAAGAATACAGGACCGTGAAATCCTTTGTCATGTCACCCGCACGCCGCCATTGAATGTTATGCGACACGCCGACACCCCAGAAACTGTCCGCTATCGGTGATGTTATGAAAATTGCGGGCTGGGACACAATCGTGAAGACCTCGGATGTGTTCGAGAATCCTGCACCGACTATCTTCAACACCACAGTCGGCGACACAGCCGCAGCCGGAATCGTGTCCCAGTTGTACTCGCGCACCACCGCTACCGTCTGGATCGGCGTGAAGACGGTCCCGTTCGTGGTCCATGACAGGGCATACGGTCCGGCATCGCCAACAGCCGCCCATCTGATCATGTTGGTAAGGGATGACCGCGCAAACACAAACTGGTTCCGGGGCTCTGTTATCTTAATGCCCTGCATGACGAATGCCTGTGAAGCATCCTGCAAGCCTGTGGCGGAAACCACCTTGATCTTCGCAGTCAGTGACGGCTTGCGCGACATTTCCACGTTCCATACGTAACTGCGGATTCCATCACCGGAGGCCTGTGCAAGCGCGACAACCTCGTAGTTGGTCCCGTTATCGGACGAATAGTAGATGTTCACGCTCGCCCCGGCATCGGCGGCCTTCCACTGGATCGTGACCGGTCCACCGATCTGGCTCACTGCCCCGTTCGTGGGCGCCAGCATCTTAAGTCCACGGACCGTAAACACTTGCGAATACGCGTTCTGGCCGATGTCGATTGGCTGGTCCGGAGCATACGTCACTATTACCTTGGCGTAAGCATTGGTAGTCGGCTCCATGTTCGCCGGAATACTCCAGGCTGCACCGCCATCATTAATAACAACCCGTGCACCATTGACCTTGTTAGTGAACATCGCAGGGGCGCTTCCTTCTGTGGACACATAAACATCGCCCTCCGACGATAGCGCAATGCCAGCCACGTCCCACTGAATATCTCTCAAGTCACCGCGAGCCCAGATTGTACCGGCTGCAGGCTGCCTTATTCGCATGCCGCGCAAAGTGAACTGCTGGGAGATATTGGTATATGAGCCAGCCGTTACCATGATCCGCGCTGTCTTTGACGGCTTCCGCAGTGGCTCGACAACCCAGTCGTACCCATGCCGCCCGGGGAATGTCTCACTGAAGATCTCCGGCGACTTGATCGGCCAGCTCTTGTCAAAGGTCACCCCGTCGGATGAGTAGTAGATGTCCGAGAGGAATCCCGGCGCATGGGTCGCCGCCGCAACGTAAGTGACTGTATTGGTTGTACCTATAGTATAGAAGACACTCGAGGTCGGTGCTTCAATCAACACACCCGCCACGGCAAAGTATGCATCGGACTGGTCAAACACGTTCGTGAACGGCGTGGCATCATCAGCCGTGATCCTGACCAGACCCCTCACAGTAGGCAAGGTCGGCGTAAACGGCGGCGTTGCCTTGTCAATCAGCGACTGGCCTGGGCCGGACACTGTCAGCCAGTTCGTCCCGCCGGTGTATGATATTTCGACAGTAGCACCGTTACCTACCCCATTGTCTTCCCAGGTGATGATGCCTGGAATACCCTTCAACCACTCCTGACTGATTGGACCATTGGGATAAACCACCCGGAGTCCGGCTATGTGGAAGTTGTATCTGGACTTGCTCCACAGGTCCAAAGGCCTGTCAAAGTCCTCGACCTTGATCCGGGCGCGCGCCGATGGCGTATTCGAGACCACCCACTGGAACGTATTGGTAAAGCCGGCTGTATTATTATTGGCATATCCTGCCGCCACCGGCATCCAGTTCGAACCGCCGTCTGTGGAATAATAGATGTTAACCGATGCGCTGGCGCCAGCCGACAACCACGCGACAGTCTGAGTCGTGTCCATGAGCCATTTTTCGGCCAGCGACGGATCAGGATCACCGTGCGGACTCTTTACGTCAATGGCCGCGATCACGAACACCGCCGACTCGCCTTTGGCCCTTGGATCTGAGAGCGACGTGATCCGCAGCTTCGCCTCTTCTGTCGGATTGTTCGTCACCATCCATGTAAACGAGTTCCATCCGGAAACATTAGCAACATTGGTACTGACAGTCGTCCATGCCCCGCCGATTTGTGTCTGCAGTTCAATCTTCACCGCACCACCGCATCCCGCCGATTTCCAGGTCAGGGAATATGGTTCATCCAGACTCTGCTTGACCTTCGAACCGCCTTCAGGCGCTGTAATTGCAGCCCCGGCATGAACAAAGAAATCGTCAGAATAGTCCGTAAAGCTGCCACCGGGTGTCTGAACTCTGATTCGCGCCGTCTCGGACGGAAGCGCAGGATTGGTACCAATCGCCGTCCATGCGTAGATATTCGACATAACCCCGCCCCTGCTGGTGATTGACTTACCGATGCTCACCGGATTAGTCCATGTATCATCACCTGAGAAATCCAGATTCACACTGGCCAATCCCTGCGCCGCACCCCACACAAGGACATTGGTCTCTCCTATATAGAGAGTCTCCCCACCATTTGGCCACACCACCCGGTACTTCTGGACAAGCTCAAACTCACCGTCAGACACATCCCATATTGTGGCGTCAGTATTATGCAGTATACGCACAAGTGTATGAATGGCCGCGACTGAAGGCGTAAGCCACGGACAGATATCAGCAGTCGCAGTCACGCTAGTAGCGATGTTCACCCACACGCCGCCGCTGTTCTCGTTCGAGTACTGAACGGTCACTGTGCCGGGCAGGATACCGGCGTGTGACCAGCGCACCATGTTCGTCGTACCGATCAGCCATGCGTTCTTGTTCGTCTCAGTTCCATTGGGCTCGGTCACGACAATCCGGCCCTGTGAAGACCCGACCGATACCGAGTCCACTGCCACCTGATCACTGCCCTCAGAATGCAGGAATGCCCGCCACTTGATATTGATCCCCGTCTTCTCGTAGAGCTGCCTGTAAATTGAGCCGATATTGGCATTGATCGTACCCACCGGATTTGCGCAATCCCATCCGCCGCCATAGAGCGCCTCATTCACCCACTTGTTAGTGAAAGACGGCCAGAAGTACCAGGTCGTGCCATTGTCACCCGATATCTGGTACCGGACGGTCGTATCATTATTAGTTGCCATGACATGCGAGAACATTGTCAACTTGCCCGGGAACAGGACACTGTTGGCGTTTTCCACAGCCGGATTATTGGTGGAATAGCTCGATGCATCCACCCGCACACCCTGCAGCCTCGGTGTGAACCTGTGATTCTCTGTCGAGAGATAGGCCCTGTACTGAAAATACTGGCCCTGCAGTATAGAAGTCAGGAGACTCTCGCCGGACCACACAGTATAGAAGCTGTTGCTCGTGCCACTGGATCCGACAAAAGCGGAAGTCAGCAAATTGTTCGTGGTCGTGCCGGACCGGCCCTGAAGCTTCAGCGTCACAGCACCGGCCCGGTAATGATCAAA
This sequence comes from bacterium, assembly GCA_037134535.1. Classification (GTDB taxonomy): domain Bacteria; phylum Verrucomicrobiota; class Kiritimatiellia; order SPBP01; family SPBP01; genus JBAXKQ01. The sequence continues at coordinate 4,025 of JBAXMA010000071.1, read as the reverse complement.
GATCTCGCCCGGCAGAAGGACACGGTCATGGAACGCCACTTCGTCAATAGTTCCCACGAAACCATTGGCCCCGGTGTTATCCGCTCCTATATGAAGATTGACAACCGATGCGACAGTCGAGGCTCCAGCCTTCCTTGCGCGGACCTCGCCGTCAACATAGAGGACAAGTTCCTGGCCATCGTATGTCCCGGCAAGATGCGTCCACTTTCCATTGCGAACGGACAGCACCGGATCCGTGCAGGTAAGTGCGCCTACCTTGAAATAGGGCCGGCCATTCAAGTCTGTTGCGAGCCGGTAACCCTGTGCGCCGCCATTGCTCTTATCGACTACAATGCAAGTGGCCGAATCGGTGAAGTTGGCCCATGCCTCTATTGTGAGATTACTGGCCGGCTTGAGATCGGCGCTGTCAGTAACATTCACATACTGCCCGCCACTGAGTGAAATGCCACTGTTGAATCTTCCTGCGGCATAACCCGGTCCGCCAACGAGCGTGCCGTCATGCATCATCGCTGAATCAACAGCATTGGTATCAAGATGCCAGAGCGCCACGAGATTGGCAGCACTGCTCGAAAGCGGTTTATTGTATGGCGCGTCTTCAGACCACGACAGCGTCTGCCATATCGCAAAACGCGTGGCGTCGAGAATCTCCGAAGTGTATATGCCCTGATCCCTCGGCCTATAGGCAGCCCCTGAGAGATCGCCTACTTCGGCATCAGAAAGCGCACGGGGGGTTATGAGCACTTCATCAATATTGCACAGAAGATATTTCCCTGTTACGCCATACCGCGCAACATATGGCCCTCCGGACCCGACACTGCCATACGCCCCGATATACGCTGAACAAACCCGGTCGCCGTCAACGTAGAGATGAATAATATCAGTATCTCTAACGCCAGCGATGTGGTGCCAGCGTCCGTCATTCAGGTCATTCATGACCGAAGCCGCAGCCTTCATCCCGAGAGCGCCATCATCCACCACAAATGCCACCTTCCCCCTCACATTCGTAGAACCATCGCCATTGAACTCCAGCGCATAACCGGGCCCGGATCCTGAATAGGTCGAGATTATTGCGGATCTGTTGGTATCCGTGGACTTCACCCATGCAGCAACTGTAAAATTGGCACCATTGATGACTGGCCCACCCAGCAATACATAGTTGTTATTAGTTCCCTTGAATGCGCCACTGCAAAATCCGACACGCGCATCCACAGACGGGGCAGCACCATTAAACGCAGTCCCGTTCAATCCGGCCGTAGGCGTTGAATTCGATACCACACCCCACACCGGCTCGTCCATGTGCCACAAACCGCCACCCGCGCCGACATCAGCTCCAGCCAGATTCAGGGGTCCCCACTGAGACTGATCGGAAAGCAGCTCCTCGTCACCAGCCCACTTGGTCTGTCCGTTGACAAACGTCCCCAACCCGAACGTCTGCCTGTCAAAGTCGTAGAAGTTAGTGGAAGGATTCACCCCGTCCCAGTACTGAACCGTCACGCTTCTGAACGCAGGTGTAGAGTTACCGTCACGCTCAAGGGTCGCACGGTACTGGAAACAGTTCTTGCCAATAATACCAGGATTGGCATTCGCCGGATCGCTATATTCCGTAACTGACCAGACGGCAGAAGTTATCGTCGCAATGGAATCGCCGGAGCGCACCTGGAATTTTAGATTTCCGCCGGTACTCTGCCGCGCCAGAAGATAGTGCGACTTGAGTTCCACAGCCTGAATCGCCCTGCTGTAGACCGCCATCTCATCAATGGCTCCCTTCATATAGTCACCATTGGCTACGCCGACATCCAGAGCTGCGGCCGAAAACGGGGTATCGCTCACAAGCGCAACGTGATTCCATCCCGGCATCAGCTTCCGCGAACCCAACCTGCCGTTTACGTAGATCTGAGGAACGGTATTGGTAAACCCACCTGTAACCACAATGCCATTGGATACAGAAAGATACGAAGGACCGGCGCCGAATGTCATGATCGAATCTTCTGGATTATTATTAGAAATCCAGAACTCGACACTCTTAATATTCCCGAAACCGAATCCATTAACATGATTCGCCACACCGTCAAAGACAAAGCATCCACCACCCAGCTTTGCCAGACGCGACATTACAGGAGGAGGCGCGGAGGGCACACCGTTATTACCAGTTCCAAGCGCATTCGCCCAGTTGGCATTCAGATGGTACAGGCCGATCAAACCAGGGATACTACTTGGAAGTTCCTCACTCGTATCCCACGTGAGCTTTTCCCACGTGACGCTGCTGCCTGCATCAAAGATCCGAGATTCGTAGTAACCATTTGTATAATACCCCCCGTTGTCATACTTGGAGAGGCCAACATATGGCGTATCCGGCTTGGCAGGAAAGATCGTTACATTCTGCTCGATCGTCCCAAGCTGGAAGTCCAGAAAGGAATAATCATACTGTGCAGTCCTATCACCTATCAATGATACGGCGTCAACCCATGGAGAATTGGAGCCGAAAGCGTCAGCATACATGATCATCTTGTACTGGGCATAGCGATCTGACACACTGAGAGAGCCAGTTGAACTCAGCACTTCATTGGCTGAGAAATAGAACGCATTAGTCCTCCCATCGGGTCCTGTAAACACATTAGCAGAGTTAGTTACCGCCGCTACGCTCGCTCCAGATCGTAACTGAAACATCAAGGAATACGACTGCCAATAGAGGTCAATCGTCTCATCGGGAGACAAAGCGCGACTGAATACAGCCATTTCGTCAATTCGGCAATCACTCTTTCTTTCCAGCGCGTCGCTATCATAATTGAACCTGAATATTCCATCTTGCGCCATTGACAGAGCCAAACATGGAGCAGCATTGTCAGATATACCGTTAACGTACAACCGCATTTCTCTGAGAGCTGAACTCCAAGTCCCGGCGATGTGATACCATTTATTCAGTTCCAATTGGGTGTTCGACCGGACACTATATCCGTTTACAAAAAAGCCAACCGTGTTTCTTGCTCCGCCACTAGTTACCAACCACTGGTCAAGTCCATGAATTCCCCCTGAACTGCGGGAAAGAAAAATGCCGCCGTAGTCGGTGAATTTACTAAACTTTATCCAACATCCAAAAGTGCAACCGGTGGCACCATTCAGAAGTGCGGCATTTGCACTGGCAGAATTACCACTAGCACCTCCAGTGAATGTGGCACTTGCTCTCCCGATCTTTGCCTCCTGTACAAATCCAGCTCCACTGTTTACGGCATTGATTCCTGACACCTCATCGCGCCAACTATTATCGAGATGGTAAAGCGCAGCCAGTCCACCAGAAGAAACGGTCATATTCCTTCCGCTATTCATCGCTTCCCTGCCCGACACGACAGAGGTCAACCTTTGCCACATGTTGGCATTGCCGCCGTCAAGAACGCGTGACGTGAATATTCCCGGACTCCGATAAGTCTCTCCCACCCTCTGAAGTGCCAAAGACATGTCCGGACCAAGTCTTGTCGCCAAATGACTCGAACCATTCGTCACATACTCTGCAAATGTTGTGTGGTATATATTCTCGGAAAGAAGAATCAGTCGCGCAACACTCTGAGTCGTATCGATCACGATCAGAGGCTGGTCAGATGGCGAGATGTAGTAGTCGGCGTTAGTGCTGAAGTTCCAGGTATTAGTGTCAAGCGCCTGAGACTGGATGGCGAAAGCCATCAGCATCGCAGCCGCCAAAATGATCTTCTTGTTCATAGACCCTCGCTTGTCAGTTTTCAGCGTTCAGTGTTCAGGTTTCAGTGTTCAGTAAATTCACTATTTGTCGCAACTGATACACCACCACTCATCACTCACTATTCACTCTGTAACTTTGTAACTCTTTCTTTCTCGTCCCCATACTACCAGAAGTCGCCAAGTAAGGTTGTCAGGAATTTGTGAAGAGTTTGTGAATATGAAGAGGGGGAAGAGTTTCCGCCAAAGGCGGATCCGCCTACGGCGGAACAGGGTGACAGGGAATCCGGAAATCGACAACTATTACGATCACGATTGCGACAACGATTAATACGGAT
>JBAXMA010000070.1:0-11075 GCA_037134535.1 bacterium | reverse complement strand
GACAGTTGATAGGGACATGGATGGCTGGGAGATGTGCCTCCTTTATCACGATGGCTTTACAAATGACTGGCGTGTACAGAGTTATCCGTGGGCCGGCAACAGCGAAGAGGCAGCCATCTCTCCGATGCGCTACTGCGGCATACCAGGCGCACTGGTTTACAGGCCTGACCAGTCGGTTGTTCTCCTGTTTGGCATCGACAGCAGCTTTGACTATCTCAACCCGACGTCATGGTCAGGCAAAACCGGTTTTCATTTTGCGAATCGCAGGACTTCGCCGCAGTTCCGTGTCGGCGGAGGCAAGCTGGTTTCCGGGGTGAAGTATGAGATGCCTTTGCAATTGATCATGAGCGATGCGGGCGAGTTTTCTCGCTCAATCACCGGAATCATGCAAGCTTGGATCAAGCTCAGTAACTATCTGGTGGATGATTCTCTCCGGGTGCGAACACCGCAGGAAGCATTCATCTTCGCTCTCGAGGGCCGTAGGAAAATGGAGAGCTGGAAGCCGGGTATCGGTTACGAGCATCACCGCGGCACACCATTTGTTTATGTTGGTAACAATCCGTATATTGCCCACTACGAATATCGGCTGTATGAGATTACCGGTGAAAAACTGTGGCGTGACCGGGCATTCGAGCAGATCGACTTTGCCATCAAGGGCCAGCATTCCAATGGTGTGTTCAATACGAGCTGGTATTTCCTGAAGCAGGGCAGGGCGGATGGTGCAACGGCGGAGGGATTCTGCAGCTGGGATTGGAATCATAATGGCTACAAGGTCGACATCAATGCATGGATGATCCGCTACATCCTGCAGACCTGGCAGCATGTGAAGGCGAAGGATGGCATCGACAGGCAGGACTGGTACAAGGCTGCGATGGCGTCTCTTGACTGGGTCCTTGCGCAGCAGAATCAGGACGGGGGCTTCCCGCAGGTGGTTGAGATAGTGTCCGGGAAGAAGTCGGAGTCTGTGATTTGCGGTCGGGCCCTGGTCGGATTACCCATCATCGCCAGTATCACCGGTGACGCGCGGTGTTTTAAAGCCAGTGCTGAACAGGAGCGCTTTCTGCGTGAGAATGTCGAGGGGCGATTCTGGTATACCGGTGCGCATCCTGATCTCCCGCCTGGCGACTTTGAACAGGACAGCATTTATGCGGCTGTTGAGTACTGGTTGGACAGTCATGACAGGACAGGGGACAAGAGCAATCTTGATCGTGCGGTGGCCAATGCCTATTACGGACTGCTATACTGGTGCCCGAAGCAGCTGAGCTGGGTAAAGGCTCCGACTCAGTGCGCCCACAGCGAGCAGCAGCACTTTAACCAGTATTCTGTCTATAGCTATGGCAATCGTAAGATCCAGTGCCTGAATCGCTTGTTCAAGAAGACAGGGAACCCTCTGTTTGAGCAGCTTATGAATCGCGTGATGCAGCTTAATTTCTATACTCAGGTGGCGGACGGTCCATATAAGGGGGCCATTACCGAGGCCATTTGCGATCCATGGCTTGAGCGCAATCAGGGGTTCGAATGGAGTGGTAATCCCTATACCAGCGAATTGGTTGCAGATTTAATGCTGCAGTTGATGGATATGGGGCTGATTGCGAAGCCGTGAGTGGATAGAAGAGATGAATGTTGTGCCTCAGTTACACGGGCGTGGCTCCCTGCCGCCTTGCGCGGCAGAAGCCCTAATTTCGCCCCCGGCGCCGCAAGGGCGCTGGGAGGCCTGCCATGTAAATGACCCATTGCAGATGAGTAACTATTCCCGTCGTGATTTCATGAAGCTGATTGGTGCCGTGGCTGCGAGCGCGGCTGTATTGCCTTCTATGTTGCTGGCTCAGGACAAGAAGGTTAACCGTCCGAACATTGTCTACATTATGTCAGACGACCATGCTGCTCACGCGATCAGCGCGTATGGCAGCAAGGTAAATCAGACGCCGAACATAGACCGGCTCGCAAAGAACGGAATCAGGTTCGATCACTGCTACGCCGTCAATTCCATTTGTACACCAAGCCGTGCCACGATCATCACCGGCAAGTACAGTCACATCAACGGAGTGACGGTCTTCAATCGTTTTGACGGGGCGCAGCCGACTGTTGCGAAATATCTTCAGGCAGCCGGCTACTACACTGGCATATTCGGGAAGTGGCATCTCGAGAGTGCCCCGCAGGGCTTCGACAAATGGACCATTCTGCCGGGACAGGGCGTCTATCATGATCCGGCATTCCTGGAAGCGGGTGGGAAACGGACGATCAAGGGCTATGTTACCGATATAATTACCGACCTTTCGATTGAGTTTCTCAAGAATCGGCCGGGAGACAAACCGTTCTTCCTGATGTGCCACAACAAGGCGCCGCACCGGCCATGGGAGCCCGACGCTAAGCACGCGAAGATGTACGAAGACAAGGCGATTCCGGAGCCGGCGACGTTGCGCGATGAATATGCCACCCGGACTGATGCTGCTCACGAGACGACAATGACCATTGCCAGACACCTCAATAGGGTTGATCTGAAGGTTGATCCGCCCGCTGGTTTAGAGGGCGATGCTCTTCTGAAGTGGAAGTACCAGCGCTATATGCAGGATTACCTGCGGTGTGTTGCTTCCGTCGACGATAACGTCGGTCGCTTACTTGACTTCCTCGATAAGGATGGTCTCAGCGATAACACCATTGTGATCTATACCAGCGATCAGGGATTCTTCCTTGGAGATCACGGTTGGTTTGACAAGCGGTTTATGTATGAAGAGTCCATCAAGATGCCGTTCATACTGCGCTGGCCAGGCGTTGCTAAGGCCGGCAGTGTACAGGATGCGCTAGCCATAAATGCGGATTTTGCGCCGACTTTCATGGACGTCGCCGGTTTGCCGGTACCTGTGGATATGCAAGGCAGGAGTCTTGCACAGTTGCTGGGCGGTGAGCGACCGGCAAAGTGGCGAAAAAGCTTCTACTACCGCTACTACCACGACCCTGGAGATCACAACACTCGCGCCCATTACGGTGTTCGCACCGAGACGCATAAACTGATCTACTTCTGGAAGAAGGATCAGTGGGAGATGTACGACCTTGTTAACGATCCAGCCGAGATGAAGAATATCTACAATGATCTCTCGCAGAAGGAGCGTGTCGAAGAGTTGCAGACCGAACTCTATCGGCTGAAAAATGAGCTCAATGATCACGACCAGTTTGCCGATTCGCCCGGTACCGGTAGCGGAAAGGCTGCGAAGGCGCTGAAACCGTGAGTCAGCCATCTGTAGCGATATCCGGTTCAGGCCGTTTCCGCTGGACTGGGGTACTGCTATCACGTTTTACAGTGACCATCTTTCTTGGCGCTTTTCTTCTGTTTCAAGTTCAACCGCTGATCGCGCGCTACATCCTGCCATGGTTTGGCGGCGGACCATCTGTCTGGACTTCCTGCATGCTGTTCTTTCAGTGCCTGCTTGTTGGTGGCTATGCGTATGCACACTGGCTCAGCCGCATTCCACGGCGAAAGCAGGTAATTGTTCATCTTGGGGTTCTTCTTCTTGCTGTTCCGTTTCTGCCCATTGTTCCTGGGAACAGCTGGAAGCCGGATGCGGCCGATGATCCGACGCTCAGAATTCTCCTTTTGCTGATATGCACCGTTGGCCTTCCATATTTTGTTCTATCCACGACAAGCCCTCTTCTGCAATCATGGTTCGGACTTTCGTATGCGGATGCCTCACCTTACCGGCTGTATTCGGTTTCCAATGCAGGTGCGCTGCTGGCGCTGGTGACGTATCCCGTTCTTGTGGAGCCGGCATTTTATCTGAGGACCCAGGCAATAGTCTGGTCAGGCGGGTATCTTCTCTTCACTTTCATGTTCGGCTACTGTGCCTTGCGGATGTGGAATTCGGTGCAACCGCTTTGCTCTCGACAGATGAATTCATCGATAATGGATTCACCGCAGGCCTGGGCCGAGAATCCGGGGTTACTCGTTACCTTCCTCTGGGCTGCATTACCGGCATGCGGATCGGTAATTCTTCTGGCTGTGACAAATCAGTTATGCTGGGACGTTTCTGTTGTACCGTTCCTATGGGTACTTCCTCTTGCTCTGTATCTGTTGTCATTCATTCTCTGCTTCCAGAGCTCACGCTGGTATTTCAGACCTCTGTTCTGGCCGCTGCTATTGGCGTCCATAGCTGGCATGACATGGCTGGCGAATGCGGGAGTCGATGCGCCAGTCTGGACACAGGTGCTGGGATTTTCTGGTGGCGCATTTGCATGCTTCATGGTCTGTCACGGAGAGACTGCCCTTCTGAAACCTAATCCAAGACACCTTACACTTTACTACCTTATGCTCTCTATCGGCGGCGCTGTTGGTGGAATATTTGTAGGCATAGTGGCCCCGCGCATTTTTACAGAGTTTACCGAGCTTCACATCGGATTATGGACATGCTTTGTACTGGGACTGGTGGCACTTCGAACCGTGAGCATGCCGTACAGCTCATTGAAGTACAAATCAGTCGCCAGGGTGCTGGCAGTTGCTGAACCGCTCATGGCCATCGTACTTGGTCTCATGCTCTACGAACATGGCCATAGGCTGCCTGCCGGTCAGGTCAGCGCATGGCGCAATTTCTACGGAGTGTTGAAGGTTTCATCCGGGAACATAAACATGATTTCACGGGCCTATCAGTCTCTCCAGAGTGGACGTGTCGAACACGGATCGCAGTTTGTTTCTGCGGACCTCCGGCGCAAACCTACCACATACTACGGCGAGAAGAGTGGTGTTGGCGTTGCCATTCGCAGCTTCACAACAAACCTGCCGCTCCGAGTGGGAACGATCGGTCTTGGAGTCGGAACAATAGCCGCGTACGCGAGACCTGGCGACTACTACTGTTTTTATGAGATCAACCCGATGGTGATCCGGCTGGCGACCGAGTTCTTCACATACACCAGGGATTGCCGAGCAGAATGCGAGATTGTTTGTGGTGATGCCAGAATCTCTATGGAACGGGAAGAACCCCGTCAGTATAACCTTCTTACGGTTGACGCCTTCACGAGCGATGCCATTCCTGTCCATCTGCTGACTCGCGAAGCATTTCTTCTTTATCTCCGGCATTTGGAGGACCGCGGAATTCTCGCCTTTCACATCACCAATCGTTATCTTGACCTCAGACCGGTTGTGCAGACTATCGCCGATGATTTGCACCTCTTTACAGCATTGATCAATAACAGTCCGGACCCCTGGGAAAAGAAGGAACTATTGACTTCCTCAAGATGGTTGCTGCTGGCAAGGCGCCGTGAACTGCTGGATGTCGAACCCATCCGATCAGCCGCCGCAAAACCTGGCAAGAGTCCTTCCCGTGTCAGTCCAGTGTGGACTGATGACTATAATGACCTTTTCATGGCCCTTCGACTGACCGGGAAGTAACTGTTGTTGTGAGGGTATGACCCATACAATCAGCAATCAGTAATTCAGCGCCCGAAGTCAGCGTCGTACTTGCATTTCTCGATTAAATATGGCATATTTAAGGCATGCTGACTATTGAATGTAATGTTCGCAAGTTGCTTTTTGTGATCGCGGTATTACCACTAATGGGGCTGGTGATTGCATGTATCGTTTTGCCCAACTACGCTAATGCCGGTTTGGTGGCATATTGGAAGTGTGACGAAGGTACTAGCACAAACACTAGTGATTTCTCAACTAATAGATACAATGGCACCCTGAATGGAGCTGTGTCATGGGTTGGTGATCACACAGGAGAGATCGGACGTCACTCGCTCAGCTTCAATCAGAACAATGCCACATTTGTTGTCGTGCCAGTCCCGGCTGGATCAAGTTTAGAGATTGGCAAGGCTTCTAATGCGAGCTTCACCGTTGCAATGTGGATTGTTTGCAACGCATTCAATTATGGTGAAGCATGGTGTTTCGGAGACTCTGGCAACCGGCGACTCTTCTGGCAGACGGGCAGTAGCGCTGGTGAATCATCCTATGTATGGTCTGACAACTACGCGAATTATCATCTGACCACGGGGCAAGCAGTCGGTGCCGGTGTATGGCATCATATTACAGTTACGTCAGATGGTACTGCTCTGACTCTTTACTACGACGGAGTTGCAAAGAATACCAGAGGAACAGGTGGGCAATTCATTGGTGCCTGGACGAATCTATTCTTTGGTAAAGCGTCCAAGGACGGTATTAATCAACCATGGAACGGTTATATAGACGATGTCGTAATTCTTGATAACGCGGCTAGTTTATCAGACATAGCATCGATAATGAGCGGGACTTTCACGCCAATGCTGGGGCCGTGGACAGGGATAGGTTCCGGGCCGACAAATTACTGGACAGATTCGACCAATTGGGCAAGTTCTGGTCAACGGCCCGGGAACGCTCTGGTATTCGATGGCACCAATGGGTTGGTGTCGAATTTCAATGATTTCTCAGACAATACACAGTTTAAGAGTATCACGTTTCTTCCAGCTGCAGGGGAGTTTACACTGCATGGAAATGCAATCAACCTGACCGGCAATATTGTCAACAACAGTACAGGCACCGAGACATTAGCCCTGGCAGGCTTGGTCCTCGATGGTGGCACTCGCTCATTCAATACGTCTTCTGGCGATATTGTCGTCAGCAACGATATCTCTGAGGCTCAGGCCGGTAACGGTCTGGTGAAGATCGGATCTGGCACACTGAGTCTCGCGGGTACCAGCACCTACACCGGAGCAACAGTCCTCAGTAATGGTACGCTTCGGCTTATTAATGGTGGTTCGCTGGAGAGCAGCCCTGTAACGGTGTGCTCGAGCAGTATCGCGCTCGCTGGTAGCGGTAGGTTTGGCGGGGCCGTTACAGTACAATCTAATGGTCACGTTGTTCCTGGTTTGGATACGAACACACCCGGTATGCTTTCGTTTGGTGCCGGACTATCACTTAATGCCGCATATCTTGATCTCAAGTTTGGCGATCCGGCGACGCCCGAAGCGAGTGATCGGATCAGCATCACCAATGACTTGACGCTTGCTGGCGATTCACATCTTACGGTCAGTCACGCCGCCGGATTCACTTTCGGGACATACGCCATTCTGACATATTCTGGTGCTATTCTTGGCAGCGGTAGGATCGTTCCGCCCGCAAGCAATGCTCAGTATGGGTACCAGGTTGTGACGGATACCGTGCACCAGATAGGATTACGTGTCTTCCTGCCGCCGGCTAAGAAGATGTGGACAGGACGGGTCGGGGATGTCGATGACGGAACTTGGGATATAGGTCTGACCACAAATTGGACTGCAGGGCTTGATTCTGCCACCTACAACGAAAGCGATGATGGAAATGACCCGGTCGTTTTTGACGATGGCGCCACAGGGACTACGAGTGTCAGTCTCAATACGACGGTTTTGCCATTCAGCGTGACTTTCAGCAACAGCGCTAAGAGCTACAATATCGGCGGAATTGGCTCAATTGCCGGTGGTGCGATGTTGACTAGTTGCGGTGGGGGCGGGGTCACACTTAGCACCAGCAATTCTTTTTCGGGCGACACTGTCGTGAGCGCAGGTTGCCTGACACTTGGCAACTCTCTAGCCCTTGGCGGCAGCACTCTTAACTACGACAATCAGGGTGGTACATTGAGTTTTGGAACACTCTCCTCTGTCACGTTGGGTGGACTCAATGGAAGCCAAAGTCTCGGGTTGACCAACGGTCTTGACGGTGCAGTTGCCATGACGGTAGGAGGCAACAACCAGCCCACCACATACAGCGGCATCTTGAGTGGTAGCGGCAGCTTGATCAAGGCAGGCAGTGGTAATGTCACGCTTTCCGGAACTAATACTTATACCGGTACTACGATAGTCGGTAGTGGGATCCTCAATGCAACGGAGCTACCTGATACCGCCGGTATTACAGTCAATAATGGAACACTTAACGTTGGAGGTTACAATTTATCTGCGCCGCTAACGATATTGCCAGGGGCAGCGGTAAATGTGACTCGCACCAATCTCAACTTGGCCGCGGTCACCAATGCCGGCACTCTAAGTTTTACCGGCTCTGGTGGTTCAATTACGATTACTGGTCTGGCCGGCGCTGGAACCACAACTTTTGCAGCGGGTGCCGCGTTAGGTGATCTTTTGAGCGGTACTGTCAATTTCAAAGGTTCAGCGGCTTCGATCACGATGATTGGTGATGCAATCGTGAATCTCTCGGGTACAGCTTTGACTGTTGCCAGCGGCAGTCAGACTTCAGGGACTATCTCAGGCGCTGGCAGCCTGATCAAGATCGGCGGCGGTACGTTGATATTGAACGGATCCAACAGCTACACAGACGGAACGTCATTGAACGCTGGCGTCTTGAGCAGCGGCATCGGCTGGCCTGGCGGCACGCTTATTTTCAATGGCGGTATTCTTGAGTATACAGGCGCTTCTTCATTGGGCCCGTTTGCCTTGAATACAGCAATGAGCACTGATCTTTTCAAGATCAGGGTTACTAATCCAGTTGCCGGGATCACTGTCATACGCGGCGGCGGTAACTATAACGGGACTGTTCTCGTCCCAGGGTCTGCCGGTACTCTTACGCTGGCAAACGGATTCTACGACGATGGCGGCGACGTGGAGGTTGATGAAGGTACCGTCGTATTAGCCGGTGGGACTTGGATTGCGGCTCAGTATGCAAACGTGGCATACATAAGGGATGTGAAACCCGGAGCGACTGTCAAACTTGGCAATGTCTCGGGCGGCCAGGTGTATTATGATTTCTCGTTTCATATGTCGGGTGGCACGTTCGACATTAATGGACAAAGTCCGGATCCCGTTCCCGGCCAGAACTATTGTGTGCCTGCTATCGATGGCAGCGGTACTATCATCAACAACGTTGCCGTACCGGGGCAACATTACGGATGGGCTTTGTTCAAGATAAACGGTACCAGGAGTTTTACTGGCAACATTGTGGACGGGCTGGGGAATCTGGGGATCATTCTACGCGCTGGCGGCGGGACTTGGATCCTGTCTGGTACGAACACATATAGTGGCCGTACTGAGATTTCCGCCGGCATATTGAAAGCCGGGTCGACCACGGCACTATCTCCCAACTCTGACTACTGGATCGTAGGTGGAAGAACCCTGGATCTTGCGGGTTACACCAACTCTGTCGGTTCTTTGTCACGGGGTGGTATCGTTAATCTCGGGAGCGGTTCAGCCACTCTGACAGTTGGTTGTAATAACACAAACGCAGGATTCGACGGTGTAATTGTCGGCACGGGCACTGTTGTCAAAGTTGGACTCGGGTGGCAGTCACTGGCAACCACGCGTCATGTTGGCAGGACCATCGTAAAGAATGGTGAGTTGATATTTACCGGCGATAGCACCAACATGGCTGGCACAATTGTCGATAGTGGCATTCTTTTGCTCAGGGGCGTGCCCGGTACTAACAGGTACACCGGTCCGGTTATGGTAAATGCCGGGGGTGTAATGACAGCCTCTGGAGTCTACACGGGGCAGGCCACGATCAATGAAGGCGGCACTCTTCTAATCTCCGGCGCATCTGCCGCACTTACAAACAGCTCTCTCGTCGTCAACGCAGGAGGTCATCTGACTCTGGCCGATGGCGGTGCCAGCACAAACACGGTCGAAAGCATGAGTCTTGCTGGTGCTGAGTTCACATTTGACTGGATTGATGCTGCTGTTGACACACTGACTACCTCGTCTAATGTAAAGAGCGGAGGTAATATCGGGATTGGTCTTAATGTCAGTGGATCACCCTCTGGTGCTAATCTGGTCCTTATTCATGCTGACGGCGGCGGCCTGACGAATGCGAACTACTTTCTTGCCGGCAACATTGATTACACGGCGACGTTGCAGGTTACTGATACGGACGTCACAATCACAAACTACATGTCTGCCGCGTTACTTACAAATGCGTGGTGGTATGGCGGTCAGCTCACTAATGCCTTGAACGCAATGGCTTTGTCGGACGGGAGTGTTGGCAACTGGTGTACGAATTCTGATTATGCTCCGACGCCCATTGTTCCCGGAGAAGTGTGCAATGTATTCTTTTCGACAGCGTCTAACGCCACACAGCAGAGCAATATCGTGCTGGGTGCCAACATGACCGTCAATAGCCTGACGTTCAATGATACCAATTCCGTCACCATCGCTGGCGATGGGTTCTCTCTGACGCTCAATAGTACAAATGCCGGCGTCTCAAGCGCGCTATGCGTCAACCAGGCGGCCACAATTAATGCTGCCATTGCTGGCACGGGATCGCATCTGGTCAAATCTGGATCCGGTTCTCTGACCCTTGGCGGCACCAACCGATTCACCGCGCAACTGGTCATTTCAGAGGGTACTCTGGCCGTGTCCGTCATCAACAGTGCCTCTGAAAACGGCGTGTTGGGAAACAGCACGAACGCTGTGACTCTTGGTTACGCCAATGGGCTGATCGGAACTTTGAAGTACACTGGTGCTGATGATGGCGTAACAGATAAGGGATTTACGCTTGCCGAAGGCGGCGCTGGCGCATTTCAGATAGACTCCACCAGCTTGACTATCACCGGCATTGTCGGTGGCAGTGGTAATCTGGTCAAGACCGGTGTCGGCTCGCTCAATTTGTCAGCCGCAAACAGCTTTACCGGTAATACGCTGATAGCGGCGGGCGTTTTGAATGTTTCGCAGGCATGCATATCACCGGGATCGGACATTCACCTGAAAACTGGCGCTATGCTTGGGCTTGAGTTTTCGGGCACGAACGCAATACGATATTTGATTATAGACGAGAAGATTCAGGCACAGGGAACATGGGGATCCAGCGCCTCCGGCGCAGAGTATGTCAATGATCTGTTCTTTGTCGGCATGGGCAAGTTGCTGATAACAGCCGGCCCCGATCTCCATGGAACGACTGTCATTGTCAGGTAACAGGTGAGTGGCATGCATCCAGACGGAGTGAAGTCCTGTTCGCGAGCCATGCCTGTTGCTGCGCCTTACCGTGTATTAATGACAAGTATCGACTGTTCAAGAATGAGAAAAATGGGGCAGGATGCTGGATGAACGAACTGAACGGCCAGGTGTTCATTGTGAGCTGTAATTGAACAGAATGAACAGAATGTGGAAGTCAGGAGATTGACATGAGGGGCAGGGAATAC
>JBAXMA010000069.1:0-11112 GCA_037134535.1 bacterium | reverse complement strand
GTACTGCTTTACAAAACCGCCGAAACTGTTGACTTCGTTGACGCCCTGGAGGGATCGTAGTTGCGGGGCTATGATCCAATCCTGAATGGTTCGCAAGTCCATTGCCGAGCGGGTTTCGCTCTCAAGCGTGTATTGATAGATTTCGCCAAGCCCCGTGCTGATCGGGCCCATCTCAGGTTCAACTCCGTCAGGAAGTTGCTCTCTTGCCGACTGAAGCCGTTCAAAGACAAGTTGTCTGGCGAAATAGATGTCGACACTATCATCGAAGACTACAATAACCTGCGAAAAGCCTGCTTTAGACATAGAGCGAACCTGCTTTACCTGCGGTAAGCCCTGCATGGCAAGCTCAACTGGGAATGTGACCCGTTGTTCCACGTCAAGAGAAGCAAGACCAGGTGCATCGGACAGAACCATGACCTGTACGTTAGTGACATCTGGAAAGGCGTCGATTGGCAATGCTTTCCATGCAATAACGCCGGTCACAGACAGTACTACAAACACGATGCTGACAAGGAGTCGCTGCGTGAGGACGAACTTGGTGAAACCGTTTAACATGGGATATGATCCTCCTGATCTGAGTTTCTGTGTTTGGTCAATCGGCGCAACCGGCACCCATCTTTGAACGTAATACGTCGGACTTGAGCAGGAATGCGCCGTCTGTGACAATAGTTTCCCCCTCTTCAATGCCTTTCAGAACTTCCACGGTGTCATCGAAGATGCGGCCTTTCGAGATGTTCTGACGCAGGAAATAGTCATCCTTCATGTGCTTGAATACAAAATCCACACCTTCGTCGGAGAGCAGGGCACCCTTAGGTATCGCCAGAATGTCCTCATTCGACGTCATGAGCAGGCGAACCTCGCAAAACATGCCTGGTCGCAGGAGGTGTTCTTTGTTCGCTATGACGGTACGGACCTTGACCGTGCGTGTGGCTTCGTCCATGGTGCCAGCGATATAGTCTAAGTGCCCTGGGAATATTCTGCCCTTGAATGCTGGTACTGTTACCTCTACAGGGATTGCCCCCGTTTCCATCCGGGTCAGAACCACGGCCAAATCACGCTCGTAGATTCCGCCCCAGACCCAAGCGGTCGTGAGGTCTGCTAGTATCATGACATCTTTACCCGGTTCGACCAGCTCGCCGGTCACGGCGTGTTTTTCGATGATCGTGCCGCTGATAGGGGCGCGAACTGCCAGGGATCCACCGAGGCTGGAATGATTGGAAGGCGCGATAGCTGCAATATCTCGCTCTGAGAGTCCAAGGACATGAAGCTTCTGTTCTGATGCCTTCAAGGCAGCCTGGTATTCCTCGTGACGCATCTGGGCCTCAATCATCTCATTTTCAGAACCGACCTTCTGCTCGTAAAGGGCCTTTTCTCGCTGAAAGGTCTTACCTGACAACGCAGCCATCGCAATGTTCTTCTCGTAGTCGCTCAAGGCTGATCCGAGTTCAACACTGTCTAACGTGAAGAGTGTGTCGTCTTTGATGACTTGCGCGCCAATATCGACATTAACGGTGTTGATTATGCCAGGGATTCTCGGGCTGAGGTGGACCGAGGCATTCTCGTTTACAGCGAGTTCACCGGTAATTCGGACAGAAGTTGCAACTTTGTGCTTTGCAACCGTGATGGTCTTAACCAGCCCGGTCGTTGATCCGCCGGCTTGTGAAACTAATGATTTGCCCACCTTGACAACACCGACTTCGTAACGGCATTCGTCGCACTCAATTGTCAGACCGTGACTGCACCTGGTCTTGAGTATTTCCTCAAGGGTGAGAGTCCGTCCTTCAGCTGCTTCTGCTTCCGGTTCAGCTTTGGCCGCTTTGTTCTCCGTTGCGGTATTTCTGCCGCAACCAGTAATTCCGATTGTCATAGCGGCGAACGATATCCAGATGAATTTCAGCATGGCATTATCCTCCTTATAGTAGTCTTAGTCTTGTTTTATACCTTACAAACTGCCGCCTGCAACGCGTTCAAGCTCTGCGAGGGCGGAATGGGCCGAGATAAGGGCCTCAATGTACTCTGTCCGGGCTTCAACCAGAGTGCGTTGAGCGTCAAGGACTTCCAGGTATGCGAACTTGCCCTGCGTGTATCCTGATCTGATGGCATCAAGCACGGTCTTGACGCGTGGGAGCACGCCGGTTTTCAGCGCGGATGCTTTCTTCGCCACTGTGGAGAATGCCTGGTGAGCCGCCATCAGGTCCGCAGTGGCCCTGATTTCTGCAGCGCGTCGCTGTTTTCCGGCCTTTTCGAACATCGCTGCCGCAGACTGGACAGCACCCTGGTTACGGTCGCAAATTGGCAAGGGCAGGGAGACTCCTGCAACGAAAGTGTCACTGTCAGTCTCGCTGGATCGTCGAATACCAGCTGCAACAGTGAGATCCGGTACCCGCGTCGCTTTCTCCTGAGATAGCAATGCCTGTGCTCTTTCGACTTCAGTTGTCCATCTGGCCAGGTCTGGATTACCTGAGAGTCGTGATGTTATCTCCGACAGGAGAGGAACCTCGGGAATAGCCGTCAGATCTCCAGCAGCTGATTCAAAAGCAGGAGCCACACTACTCCACTGAGCAGCGAGAAGAATCCGGGCCGTTTGCAGGTCGCCCATGGCTTGCTCAAGCGCGATGGTTGTCTGTGAAAGGAGAACGTGTGCTTTCTCCAGCTCCATAGGCGATACTTTGCCGGACTTCACGCGCGCCGCCGCCGCTTTGACAAGGTCTTCCGTGAGAGCGACAGTTTCCTTTGCGAGGCCCACTCGCTCCTGCGCACCGAGGAGAGCAATAAACAGGCGGGTTGTTTCCGTACGTATATCCAGTCGCATGGATTTAAGGCCCAGTAAAGTGAGTTGTTGCTCCGCCTTAGCGATGTGTAAGCGTTTGTCGCGTTTGCCGCCTAGTTCGATGATCTGTTCTACTTGAGCGGTATATTCAGCCGAACGGAATCCCGTTTGTTCATTCTGGCCGCCAAAATTCTCGGCCTCGAGTGATATAGATGGATTTTGACGGGCCCCTGCCTGAAAGACACGACCCGCAGCGGCTTGCGTTTCCAGACGCGCGGAGTCGAGATCCGGGTGGCGTTCATTCGCTAGCACTAGCGCCTGAGCCAGGGAAATCCTGCCGGACGGTTCGGTGGTCGTGTCCGCGGCACGGCACAACGGAGTATTTCCATTTGACGCTATCAGGAGAAGAAGCACTGTGCTGTGAAGTCCATGTCTCATTGTGTGTTCCTTATTCTAGTGAGTGTATGAATGTTCAGAGAATCGTTAGATTAGCAGACTATCTGCGCGAGCAAGAACTAACTGATTAGAATCTGGCGAGGTGATGCAGCAGTCGCTATGGAAGATCAGGCAATAGGCGGCCGGAAGATGTCCAGTGCCAACAGAAGAGAATACTCAGACGAGCGGAATTCAAGTGAGTGTTGGACTATGCACATCGGGGAAATTGAGTCACATTGGGCCATAGACATGACTTTGCAGTATGAGCAGCTAATGCACTGGCAGCCGGGAGAATCATTGCTGCAGGCGTCATCACATTCGGTTGAGATGATCTGCATGGACAGCAACAGGACCACCGCTGCTACAACGCATGACACCATCTTAAATGACCGTCTGATCTTCATTGCCGACACACTTCCTTTATTAGCACTTCGACAATTATGCTTCGGCAAAGAATAAAGTCAAATGGAATAGGCGAATATTTGCATCGCTGTAACTCCTCTGACTCTTGCTGAATGTAGAAAGCGCCTTGCTTTTTGTGAGGAATTCACTATGATAAAAGTCAATCTGTGGTGTTAGACTTTGAGCGATAACAAGGGGGATACATTATGTATGCTTATCGTCGGGCGTCAACGTTGGCCATTCTTTCTGTATCACTTTTATCGGCTGGCTGCGTGAAGACCGGTTCAGGATCTGTCCGGCATGACGCAATCAACTCCCCGGGATCTCCCTGTGCGATTGAACATGTCGAGCCACAGACACATCACCAGGTTGACGCAGTATTGCCGCCGATTGTGAAACCGGCAATTAGTGGCGTGGGATCCATTAATATCGCAGGAGGTGTTCTGAAGATTGGCAATCTTGGTGAGTCATTGCGCATCAATTTTGTTAGTGGAGGTGGAGGCAGACTGTATGTGCAAACGACTGACAAGACAGTCACGGCAATTGAGAGGATGATTGGCACGGGACGTATTCTAGTGGACGGCCGCGTTCAAACAGATTCATTGCGGTTGGAGATAATTGAACACAGTGACGGCCCCGATCTGGGTTCTACGGAAATAAGACTGCGATAGAATACCAATCCCTATCTGCACCACTGGCTGGAAGATCGGTGTTCAGTCGTATGAGGGGCTGGCTGTAGTTTGACTCTATTAGCGTGTTTGTCACTTCATGCGTACGTAATCACGCCTGGGGCATTCCGAGCTGGCGGCGTTTGAGGACAAATACGCCAAGAAAACAGAACAGTCCGGAATAGAGAAGTGCCTCAACAGCAATAGCTTCACCAACCATTGACCATGAAATAAATTCGCTTCGCTGGACTTTGTCCACCGGATTATAGCGTCGGATCGGAGCAAAAAGAATACTGGCCATCTTGAACTTTGCTATCGTAATGGTCTCGACATAAGTACGCTTATTGATGTCATGGATGGGTGCAATGTCGGATGTGGTAAGTACGCCGCTGAGGTTGAAGGCAGCGAGTACTGCGCATGCTGCAAAAACTGCCACAGGCATTGAGAAAATGCAGCCCATTGTGAGCCCGAGGGCGCTCAGGACTGCCAGTTCGCATAGAATCATGATCAATGCCCTGATGAGGTTGCCTTCAAATGAGCCAGCTTGAATCATTATTGTGACACCACGGTCCCGGCTGAATATGACTGTTGCGGGGGGATTGGTCTGTATGTTGACGAATTCGGCGACGATTATTGCGTTATCGCCAGGGGGCGATGAGCAGAATGCGTTTGGCCTCCCAGCAAACACGTTCGTTGTATAAATGGTACCTGCTTCATCGTCAGCGCGAAAAACACGCCACTGGACAGCCACGGGTTTCAACTCGAGTTGCTGTGGCGAGGATAGTATGAAGCGGACGAAGAGTGGTTTCCCTGCCTGACGTTCTTCGGTGTTGAAGACCCATCTTTTGGACGCGCCCGGTTGTATCGTGTTCTCGCGCTGGAGTACATCCCTGAGCGCATTGTCCAATAGATATGCCTTGGTAACAAGTCCAGTGTTGATGGTGACTGCCAACTCGTCAGCTCGTTTGAGAATCGCCTTTCGCAGTTCGGATTGATCCGGCATTAATACTCTTCTTGCTGTGAAGACTTCTTCCGATGCTATCTGGCGCTGATCAGGCGCCAATTTGGAGGGGCGTAAATGCCACCGGAGCACAGCGCAGACGCAGATACCGGCGAATAGGAGGAGCGCGCCATTCATGATCAGCAATCCGAACCATTTTCCAAGCCAGATAGTCGTATGGGCAACCGGCTTAGTGACAAGTAGATGAATCTGCTTCTCCTCGATTTCGCGGGATGATACCGCTACGGCGGCCCAGACTGATGTGGCGGCGAGGACAAATGTGAGCAGCTTCAGTGAATAGTCGAGAGATATTCTTGCATAGCCATCAATTGTGCCATCGCCTCTAATAATCACAGGTAAGCCGATGACCGTGAGCGCAACCAGTGCAAGCACGTACTGGAACACTCGTGATCGCGACGCGCTGCGAACTGTGAGAGCAGCAATAGCGAGGAGTTGTCTAAAGTGTATTAATTTGTGCACTGAATAGCGCCTTACTTACCAGTCAGATACTCAGGAACAGGGCCTCCTGAAGTCGCCCTGCCAGCGGCATCCGATTGCGAGCCGGCAATAACGTCGAGGAACAGTTCTTCCAGATTCTTCCTGCCATCCAGTATATCAGCGACACGGCCTTGGACTTTGACTTGCCCGTTGCATAGTATTGCGACCCGGTTGCACACATCCTGAACGTCCGAAAGTACGTGGGAGGCCATGATGATGGTTTTGCCTCTCTTTGCCAGGGTGAGTACGAGATCCTTGACCTGCCGGCATGCCACGGGATCAAGTCCGGACGTTGGTTCATCCAGGATGAGTAGTTCGGGATCATTGATCAGGGCCTGAGCTAGTCCTATCTTTCTGGCCATACCCTTCGAGTAGTCGCCGATCTTCATCCGGGTAGTGTTTTTAAGACCGGACATTTCGATCAACTGGTTGACTCTCTCTCTTCGTACAGCAGGAGGGAGATCAAAGATTCGCCCGAAGAAGTCCAAGGACTCACGGGCGGTGAGGTGTTTGTACAGATAAGTCTCCTCAGGCATGTAGCCTGTGGTTGCCTTAACGCTGTTGTCATGAGGTGATCCGCAGAGAATACGTATTCGGCCTGCTGTGGGATTGAGGAGGCCAAGGACCATCTTCAAAGTGGTACTTTTACCCGAGCCATTCGGACCGAGCAACCCGAATACTTCACCTCTCCCGACATTGAAGCAGATGTCGTTGACAGCGCGGACCTTAGGCCGGAGCCAGAAATCGCGGAAGACCTTTGTGACATGATCAACTTCGAGTGCGTTATTAGTGACACCAGACATAATTATCGCAGTTCCCTGTCCCTGAACAGCAGAATGCCGCTCGCGAGTACAGTCAGAAGATAGCATGAGGCATAGGCCCCGGCAACAATGACATAAGTCCATGAAATGATTCCTCCGCTGATCAGAGCATCTGCCATCCAATAATGCTGCCAGTCCGGAATTATGGAATGGCAGATTGTCGCCGGCGCGCCGGCACCATCAGCAGCCAGCAGGTAGTCGGAAAGCAAACCGGTAAGAAGCAGCCCTGCACTTATCGCAAGTACAGGGGCTGTTGAGAGTCTCGTTGCAAGTGCGAGAGCGGTAGCGGAAAGAACGACAATCGACATGCTAACAAGAATACCGGCCGGAACAAGGCGCCAGTGAATTGCACACTCTTCATGGTTTGCCAGGTTGTGTCCGCAAGAGTCCCATGAAACTTTGCCATGAAAGAGTGAGGAGAGCCCAAGGCCGGCAACGAGGCAGAGTAAGAGAAGCCAGAAGGCAGTGTTGGTAAAAGGGCGATCAAGCCGGTAATTCATCAGCGCAGACACGCCAAGGGCAACCGGTACAGAACACAGCAGCAACAGCATCGCAGAGTTGTCCGTGACATACAATTCTGGAGAGGCCTTTTCGCTAAGCAGGGTGGCGGATATTGTGCAGACAGAGAAGAGAGCTACAAACGCGGCAAGGCCCGTAAACTTAGCCGCGAAGAATAACTCGCGGCTGACAGGTTTGCTCAGTATGACCTGGGCAGTCCCGCTCTTAATTTCGTTGCTGAGGGTTGTGCAGGCCCCGTACGCGCCAGCGGCTAATCCAAAGACAAACTGCAATGCCAGGCAACTGTCTCTTGCAAATTTGCCGTTCTCGCCGAATTGAAATGCCTGCATTGCGGCAAATGACATCAGGACAACGCAAGCGGCTGTCAGTAGAAGGCTGATGGGTTGGCGGACGAGATCGAGAGCTGTAAAAAGAGTGAGGGCCACAAATTGACGGAACAAAAAACCCGTTCGCCGTAGCTCCGGCTGATAGATGACCTCATGATTAGCAGGGCAGACAGGCATTGGTCTTTCTCGAGTCGTAAGACCACAGTTAACAGTAACGCAAGCCACGCCCAATGCACAGAGTGACCCGGTTCATGCCGTAGTCACTCTGCGCTACCAGCCTACTTGACGGGCGCAGGTGCCTTATCGCCACCCTTCGCGGCTGCATCGCTGTCCTGCATAGCTGCGCGTCTGGAAAGCCGGACGCGGCCGCGGTCATCGACTCCGATGCACTTGACCGTCATCGGATCACCGATCTTGCAGACATCTTCCACTTTGTTTACACGGAAGTCGGCCAATTCACTGATGTGAACCAGTCCATCCATGCCGGGGAGTACTTCGACAAAGGCGCCGAACGGCATGATGCTCACAACGGTTCCATTATATGTTACGCCTTCCTTGACCTCGGCCACAATCATTTCAACTTCTCGCAGGGCCATTTCCATGGCTTCCTTGTTTGTTGCGAAGATGCTGATGGTACCGTCGTCCTCGATGTCAATCTGAGCTCCGCTCAGGTCTGTGATCCTGCGTATATTCTTGCCGCCCGGTCCGATCAGCGCGCCAATCTTCTCCGGATCGATCTTCAGTGTGTGGATTCGCGGTGCATACTTGGATACATCTGCTCGCGACTGCGAAATCACTGTCGCCATATAGTCAAGTATCTGCAGCCTTCCGGTTCGTGCCATGGCGAATGCGGCCTCAACGAGATCCCATCGCAGACCTCTGATCTTGAGATCAACCTGGAACCCGGTTATTCCGTCTCTTGTGCCAGCGACCTTGAAGTCCATGTCACCGCAGTGATCTTCCTCACCGATCATGTCCATGGCAACTTTGGCTCTGGTATCATCAGAGAACAGGCCGATTGCAATACCCGCTACAGGCTTCCGGATATTAATACCGGCGTCCATCAGGGCAAGTGTACCGGCGCAGACTGACGCCATTGAGCTGGATCCGTTCGAACCCATGATCTCGGACACAAGCCGTATTGTGTATGGACAATCTTCTGGGACGACAGCGCGAAGAGACCGTTCGGCAAGCGCGCCGTGCCCGATTTCCCTGCGGCCTGTCGAACCGAGCCTGCCAACTTCTCCAACGGAGTAGGGGGGAAAGTTGTAATGGAGCATGAATTTCTTCTCTTCTGGCCCGCCTGCAATGGCGTCCATGCGTTGTGTATCAGACTTGGAGCCCAGTGTCGCGATCATGAGCGCCTGTGTTTCGCCACGATTAAAGAGTGCGGAGCCGTGAATCCGGGGAAGTACGCCAACTTGCCCGACGAGAGGCCTGATCTTGTCGAACGGGCGACCGTCGATGCGCAGACCCTTATCAAGAGCGTTCTTCCTGACCAGGTCGATCTTGAGATCGTCGTAAACATCTGCAAACTGCACATGAGTCATATCTGGATACTTCTCGAGCAGCTTGACGTGGAGCTTCTCCTTTGCGGCTGATTCTGCATCATGTCGCTTGCATTTATCGCCGATCAGAAGAACTGCTGTCAGTTCGGTGCCGATTATTTCGCGGGCAGATTCCAAAATCGTCGTATCGCGCTTTGAGTCGACGACGTTCTTGTCAGGCAATCCGGCATGTTTTCGGAGCCGGATCTGTGCATCGATAAGTTTTGCGGTTTCAGCATGAGCGGCGCGCATTGCTGCAACAATGTCTGTTTCCGACATCTCATTGGCGCCGCCCTCAATCATGAGCGGGTAATCCTTTGTAGCAGCATAGACCATGTCAAAGTCGCTCTTTGCCCGCTCTTCGTGGGTTGGGTTGATTATGAATTTGCCGTCGACTCGGCCGACACGGACTGCTGCGACGGGTCCCAGGAACGGGAGTTCTGACAGAGTGAGGGCTGTGCTGGCTGCAACTATATTGAGGATGTCCGAATCATTTACATCATCAAATGACAGGAGAGTACTGTTGATCTGCACTTCGCAGCGATAAGTCTCGGGAAAAAGCGGGCGAAGCGGGCGGTCGGTAAGGCGCGCGGTCAGAATTTCTTTTTCTGAAGGCCTGGTCTCTCGCTTGATGTAGCCACCCGGAAAACGTCCAGCGGCGTAGTATTTCTCCCTGTATTCCACCTGAAGCGGGAAGTAGTCCTGGCCTTCCTTTGGCTTGACGCCGGCAGTTACTGCTGAGAATACAACTGTTTCGCCAAGTTTCACTAAGGCTGCGCCATTGGCCTGAAGGGCAAGAAGGCCTGTTTCAAGAGTGATCGTCTTGCCACCAACTTCGACTTCAACTGACTTACTACCGTTCATTTGCTTCCTTTCGAATCCTAGATGGAACTCGACTGTAGTTGTATTTTTGGAACGAGCGTACGCCTGTTAAGTACGACGCTAACTGATATGCGCATCGATTAACGGCGAAGTTTCAGCCGCTTAATCAGAGTGCGATAACCGTCTTCGTTCTTCCTCTTGATATAATCCAAGAGGCTTCGACGAGCGCTCACCATCTTGATGAGCCCGTAGCGGGAACTGTGGTCTTTCTTGTGCAGTTTGAGATGCTCGGTGAGCTCATCAATCCGCTTAGAGAGCAGTGCCACTTGCACTTCACTTGAGCCCGTATCGCGCTCGTGAATCTGAAACTCCTGCTTTATCTTCAATTTGGCTGCCGCGTCCATATTAGTCGCAAACTGCCCCTTTCCGTATACCGTCTCTTTGTTATGTGTTTCTTATTTGCTCGAACTATATATATCCTGCTGATGTTTGTAAAGAGTTCTTCAGATGATTTTATCAGTATCTTTTGAGAGGACAATAGAGGCCATTCTTACGTCCCGGGCAATCTGAGCGGCCAGCGCAGTTGGAGAACGGAATCTGCGTTCGTTTCGCAGCTTGCGAATAAAGAACACTTCGACGGTGCGACCATAAAGGCTGCCGGTGAATTTCGGAATGTGAAGTTCATATGTTGTGGCGGCGGTTGTTGTGGCGAACGTTGGTCTGATCCCAATGCTCATGACGCCATCAACCACTATGTTTTCACCTATGTCGGCCTGAACTGCATAAACGCCATGGACGGGACGCACGTCGTTGCAAGGATTGATATTTGCGGTAGGGAAACCGAGTGTTCTGCCAATTTTGCAGCCGTGTATAACCTTCCCCAGAATACTGAAGGGCCGGCCAAGCATGCTGAGAGCATTGTCCAGTCTCCCATGCGCAACACTGTTTCTGATGCGAGTGCTGGAAATTGCTGCGCCGTGCCACATTACCGGGTCGACGCCTAGAACAGGAATGTGCCGCATTTGCATGAGTGTTCGGAGGCACTCGATATTGCCGGTGCCATTCCTTCCGAACTGCCAGTCGTTACCCACGACCATAGTATGAAGTGTCGGTACGTTCTGACAAAGTTCGTCAACAAACGCTGCCGGTGTCTTGCTGGCGAGTGCCCTGGTGAACTTGAGCGTGAGACATCCATTCATTCCGAGTGTCGCCAGCAGTCTGGCCTTGTGCTCCGCGCAGGTGAGGAGGGGCGGGGCCATGGCAGGATTGAGCACTTTCACCGGATGGGGTTCAAACGTGAGAAC
>JBAXMA010000068.1:0-11141 GCA_037134535.1 bacterium | reverse complement strand
GGTGGGCGGCGGAGAGGCAAAAGAATTGGAGCTGTCTGGTTCACCTGTGTACCTGATGGATGTGATAAACTAGCCCTGAGCAAGGTGCGATAGCGCCGAACTGGAACCTTGTGAAGGCCGTCCGGTTGCTGCTGCAGTCTAGTGACGTGAGGCAGAATGAATGCTCCAATCGATCTGAATCGTGACTGGCTCTTCCGGCAGGAACGGGCTGGATGGCTGTGGGTGAGGGGGTATGGCAGGTCCAGGTGCAGGAGCGTAGACCTGCCACATTGCTGGAATGCTCTCGACACGTTCCAGGATAGTGTTGCGTATTACCGCGGGCCCGGTGCGTACCGGAAGAAGTTCCTGCTCCCTTCGGATATCTCCGGCAAAGATACGGAATACACATGGATCCTCGAGTCTGAAGGCTTCTATGGCACCGGCGACGTCTGGTTAAACGGCCGTAGAGTTGCGAAGATAGACGGCGAATATCTTGGCTTCTGTTTGGATGTCGGAAAGTTTGTCGTGCCTGGCGAGAATCTACTGGCAATCAGGTTGACGAACCGCTGCCGCTCTTTTGTGCTGCCAGGCATCAGGATGCCTGATTTTCTCCTTCATGGAGGGCTCGCAGGCAGAATCTTCCTGCGACGCGAGCCAGTCGTGCACTTAGACAGAAACAGCCTGCAGATTACAGTAGACGGGGTCAATGGACCTCGCCCGGTGGTTCGTATAAGCGCGCTGATCTGCAACTCCTCTGCGGTCGCAGGAAGTGCAGTCACGCGGTGGACCATTACTGATCCTGATGGCAGACTCGTCGAGTGTAGAGAAACTCCATTGTGTGAAATTGCCGCGCGCAATACACAAGGCGTTGCCAGATTGCAATTTGATTTGCATTCACCTTCACTTTGGTCACCTGATCAGCCCTCCCTGTATGTTGTCAAGTGTGAGGTGTTTAGTAATGGTGTAGTTGTGGATGAATTCCAGCAGAGATTCGGCGTACGTTCAGCCGTGTTCGAACCTGGAAAAGGGTTTTTCCTGAACGGGAAAAGAACCGAGCTGCGTGGGTGCAACCGGCATGAGAGCATGCCGGGATTCGGCAACGCTTTGCCCCCGGCCTTGCACAGGGAAGATGCCCGCCTGTTGAAG
The DNA here is from genome assembly GCA_037134535.1 of bacterium. GTDB lineage: Bacteria > Verrucomicrobiota > Kiritimatiellia > SPBP01 > SPBP01 > JBAXKQ01. The sequence continues at coordinate 10,016 of JBAXMA010000068.1, read as the reverse complement.
GAGACAGGTTGCAACATTGTGCGTCTGTCGCACTATCCGCAACACCCGGCATTTCTCGACGCTTGCGACGAGATGGGGTTGATGGTCTATGCGGAAATAGCGACATGGAAAAGCGTTCGAACTGGCCGGTGGCTGAAACGAGCCCTTCGACAGATGGAGCGGATGATACTGCGGGACCGGAATCGTCCGGGCATTATCCTGTGGGGAATGGGAAACGAGTCCAGATCGAGAAAAGCGTATCTGGCTCTTGGCAATTTGGCACGATCTCTTGATCCGTCCCGTCCCGTGACATATGCAGAAAATCATTTTCATCGTGCTATTCGGGAGAAGACTGATGACCTTTCCGATGTATGGAGCAGCAATTACGAACTTGAAATTCTGGAAAAAGGATGCGCCTCAAGCAGGCTGAAGACAACGCTTGTGAGTGAGTGCAGCAATATGCCTACTGCTGCCCGCGGCAACTGGACTGAAGAACTGAAGCAGGTTGCCGTGATCGAGCGGGATTTGGCAGCGCTTGATACTAAGGAGTACAATTCTGGCTGCATTATCTGGTGCATGAACGACTATGCTACACTGCGAAAGAAACGTTACTTGAGATATTCCGGTGTCGTTGATGCCTGGCGCCTGCCAAAGATGTCGTGCGCATTCCTGCAAGCCCGGTGGTTGGATAGACCTTGTGTAAAGGTGTTCGGGGATTGGGGAGTTCGTGTAGACGTGGATGGCAGGAGCGAGAAGCGCGAAATCCATGTATTTTCAAACTGCCGTACGATCACTGTGCTGAGGAATGGTCGAGAACTTCTGTCTTCGGCTGGTGGTCCGCACCTCATCTTTTCTGTCGATTTTGAACCTGGCAGGCTGGAGGTTCGGGGAAATTTGAAAGAACATACGGTTGCAGATAGCCTTCAATCGTTCGGATCTGCAGTAAAAATTCATGTGGAGGCGACAATGATGGTGCACGCCGCGGCGGTACGTCCTGTTGCGGTCGTTGAGATCAGCATCCTGGACAGCCTCAATGCGCTGTGCACCGATTGGAATGGAGACGTGTCTGTAAGAGTAGCCGGAGCTGCGGATTCCTGTGTTTTTACGCCGGACGGAGTTCTTCCGGTTTCGGGCGGTCTGTCTCGCACATTCATTGTTGGCCATAGTTCCGGAGCGGAGGCAGTTGTAGAGGTTTTCTGCGCGTCCCTTGCCAGCGGCCGTTCCGCGCTGACCTTTACCTAGAGAGGCACAGTTACCCGGTCTTGCGGTATGAACCACGGCCGATAGGCCGGTTCAGTTTTTCGAATACTTTCTCGAAGTCCGTGCGCTCACTTTCCGGGAAGACAGGGAACGGGACAGGCTCAAACCTGGTATTCTTCGCGAAAAGATTCTGGATAATCTGGAAATACTCGAGGTGATCCGTCATGACATGAACCATGCCATCGCGTTGCACGGCGGTGGCCAGTGCATCAAGAAATGGGCCGGAGAAGAGTCTTCTCGTGTTATGACGTCGTTTGGGCCACGGGTCGGAAAAAAAGATATAGGCGGTCCGGATGGACTGCCCTGGAATCATGTTTCTCACCGCATGCATGCACTCCTGCCTAAGCAGGCGAACGTTTGTCAGCCCGGCCCTCAGGATTTTGCTGTCAACTTTCCGTACCCTCTTGAGCATGCGCTCAATACCGATGAAATTTGTATCCGGATGGGCTTTTGAACGCGCAAGGAGGAATCCGCCTTTTCCGCAGCCGATGTCAATCTCGACTGGTTGCGGCAAGGCAAACATACTGTCCAACGGAAGTGTCAGCCTTCCACTTTCAGGAAGAAATATTGATGAAGCTGGCTCTGTGGTGAGATCCATACCGAACTCTCTCGCAGAAATGCGGACTATTTGTTTTTGAATCCGAAGAGACGCGAAAAGAATCCACCACCTGATTCGCGGCGATCCATGCTCTTTTCAATGAACGTCAGAGCGAAAACATGGAAATTATCTGCGCCTACAGCAGAGGAATACTTGCCTGCTGCAGTGATCAGGCCGGCTTTCGCTGCATCCATGTAATCGTTTACCTTGGCGGAATCCTTGGTCCGTTTTTCAATCAAAGATATTATCAGAGGGCGGAACTTCTGGATGAGTTTCTCTTTTGCGTTCCAATCGCCCTTCTTTGCGTCAATGATGATACGCTCCAGAGCTCGCGATTCCGCTGCTTTGACGGAGTTGGCATCATTCCCGTCCATGTTCAGGCCTATCTTCATAAGACACCTTCTTGCGTTATCCGGTATAGAATCGCAGCTCAAACTTGTACGCAACCTCTAGCATTACGCTCTTATCCGGTCAAGCGGAATAGCGGTTTCTGCTGCTAACTGGAATGTGCTGGCATTTGACCGACATCTCAGATAGTGTCGGGTCCGGTTCGGACGAGTCGAAGTGGAGGATAAATGCTTAGACTTGGTGTCAATATAGATCATGTTGCAACGGTTCGGCAGGCTAGGGGAACTGTTTACCCGTCGGTTGTCGAATCTGCCCGTGTTTGTGAAGAGGCAGGTGCTCATGGCATTACTGTGCATCTGCGAGAGGATCGTCGTCATATCCAGGACGCCGATGTTTTCGCGTTGCGCAAAAAGCTTTCCATTTCGCTTAATCTGGAGATGGCCAATTGTCCTGAGATTGTACGGATTGCCGGTAAAGTGCGGCCGGATGAGGTCTGTCTGGTTCCTGAGAAGCGTCGTGAACTGACGACCGAGGGAGGACTGGACGTTGCCGGTCAGATCAAGAGCCTGAGATCAACGGTCTGTGCCTTGAGTAATGCCGGGGTGAAGGTCAGCCTCTTTGTCGAGGCTGATGAGCGGCAACTCAGGGCCTGCGCGCTGCTTGGTGTGCCTTATGTTGAACTTCATACGGGTACGTTTTGTGACGCACCGCGCGGTCGGCAGAGGACGCAACTCCGCAAGCTGATTGCCGGTGCACGGCTCGCACATGATCTCGGGCTGCGAGTAAATGCCGGACACGGCATAAACCTTGACAATATTGGCGATATTCTCGAAATGCCACATCTGGACACATTGAATATCGGACATAGCATTGTGTCGCGAGCAATCTTTGTGGGACTCAGGACGGCTGTAGAGGAAATGTTGAAGGCGATGAGAGGATACAGGGAAGGGTGAAAATTGTATCTTCGGAACAGATTCGGATCATGGACCGGCATGCGATCGGCGACTGTGGCATGTCCGGAGAAGTGCTCATGGATCGTGCCGGTCGTGCAGTTGCTGACAACGTTCTCGAGCTTTCGCGCCTTGCGGGCTTTGTGAGACCATCGATTCTCGGTATTGCCGGCAAAGGCAACAACGCCGGCGATGTTTTTGCTGCCGCCAGGATTCTCGCCGGTCTCGGCGTTCATATTGAAGTATGGCTCGCTGGCGACGCTGGCAAGATAGACGGAGATGCGCGGACTCATATGACCGGAATGCTGGCAGCAGGGGTCACCGTGCGGCAAATGCCGGCGGAGCAGGACTGGCATAATCCCGGTATTTTCGAGAGGCATTGGGAAATAGTAATTGATGGACTTCTTGGTACTGGTCTTCGTGGCGCGGTGCAGGACACGATGGCTGGCGCGATCGCACTGGTTAACAGGCTTTCAAGGCGCAGTCTGATCGTGGCGGTTGATGTGCCGTCAGGTCTGGATGCTGACACAGGCGTTCCACGGAATGATGCTGTTTTCGCAGATCTAACTGTTACCATGGCTTTCCCGAAACAGGGTTTGCTTACCCAGGCTGGAATAGAGCACACCGGCAGTCTTGTGGTTGCAGATATTGGATTTCCTTCAGATATTGCTAACAATATAACCAGTTCATTGGAGCTGATTGAAGAAGGTGAGATTCGTTCTCTATTCAAGCGTAGGTCACGCCATGCCCACAAGGGTGTCTTTGGTCATATTCTGGTGATTGGGGGATCCGCAGGATTTGGCGGAGCCGCTGCAATGGCTGCCAGGGCAGCATTGCGGACCGGTGCAGGGCTGGTATCTGTCTTCACTCCGCGTTCGGTGGCCGGTGTTGTGGCGGCGAGTGTCCAGGAGGCAATGGTTCACGGGACAAAGGAGACCAGTGAGGGTACGTTGTCCGCTGACTTCTGGCCATTGAATGGCAGGGATTTGAGTATGTTTGATGCTGTGCTTGTCGGCCCGGGCATGGGTATCCATGATGAATGTCGTAAGGTGGTCATGGAAATACTGAGCAGATGCAAGGTTCCGCTGGTTCTCGATGCGGACGCATTGAATGTGCAGAAGAAGTTCGACAAGTTCATTTCTGCGGCAACATGTTCTGTTACAATAACTCCGCATCCCGGCGAACTTGCGCGGTTTATGGCAGAATCCACGGATTCTATTCAGACAAACCGCGTGAAGGCGGCATTTGACGCGGTGGATGAGACAAACGCTACAGTTGTCCTGAAGGGGGCAGGCACCATCGTGGCGGCACGGGCGAAAACGCCTTTTATCAATATGACCGGAAATCCCGGCATGGCCACGGGGGGGAGTGGTGATGTTCTCTCTGGAGTACTAGTGAGTCTGCTTGGACAGGGCTTTTCTCCATTCGATGCGTCAAAGGCCGCAGTCTATATTCACGGCAGGGCTGGAGACAGGGCTGCGTGGCGGTCATCGCAGGCGGGAATTGTGGCTGGGGATCTGATAGAGGAGATCCCATTTGTGCTTAAGGATCTGTGCGGCCGGTGAAAACTGACATAATGAAGCCCGGTCAGGAAACATTGCGGATATGTTGACTGGGAGGGTTGGGGCGGCTATAGTCCACCATTATTTGACATGAAAAGGAGATAACGATGGCGGGTGAATCAGTGAAGAAGGACAGTCAACAGTCGGCGAAGAAGAGACAAGTGGCGTTGCTTTTTGAGCTTGAGCACTCAGCGGTTGCCGGTCGTGCGGCGCTTTTTGACGTATGCAAACGATTGCTTACGGAGCGGGATGTGGAGTTTACAGAAGCACTTTTTGTGCGTCACTTCCAGAAATTGTCCATTGAGAAGTGTATCGCCGAGTTGCTGGAGGCTGTCGGCAAGAAACGGCTGTCTGCAGCAAAGCTTGCGACCGAGATTGCGGAAGAAGTGAAGACTGCACTGTCAGACAAGCGACTCAAGATGTCATCCGGTTTCTCAAAGCTTATTGAACAGGCGAAAGCAGAGAATGCTGTTTTCGGGGCTCTCACGGCACTGCCGAAGGAAGTTGCTGAAGCGCTGGTGAAGAGGCTGGGGCTGGACGGTGTGCTTGCCAAGATCAACTACGCGGCACCGGAAGCAGATTGTTTTCCGACGGCGGATGCATGGCTCAAACTGGCAAAGGCAGTTGCAGTACCACCGCAGGGATGTATTGTGATCACAACAAGCAATTCCTCTTGCAAGGCTGCGCTATCAGGCGGGATGCGGCCGGTGGCTGCACCGGATGAGTTCACCGGTTTTCAGGATTTCGGGGGCGCCGACTTGCTCGTTGAGAAGCTTAACGACGAGGCTGCGACTGCAATTATCTCCCTCATGATTCAATCTCGGTAGCGCAATGAGAACCCAGATTGAAGAGGCTGCTCGAGGCAGGATTACGTCCGCGATGAGAAGCGCGGCGGCTTCTGAAAATGTTCCTGCTGAGAAGGTCCGGTTGGAAGTTGCTTCCGGCCGGGCCGTAATACCTGCCAATCCACTCCATAAAGGGCTTAAGCCTGCAGTCGTAGGCCGTGCCTTTCGCACCAAGATCAATGCCAATATCGGTTGCTCGGCTACAGCTTCTGATCGTACCAAGGAGCTTGAGAAGCTGCGTGTAGCTCTCGATGCAGGTGCAGATTGCGTCATGGATCTGAGTGTCGGCACCGGACTGGTCCGTATGAGAAAGGCCATGCTCGCGGCTTGTCCTGTTGCTCTCGGTACGGTACCTATATATGAAGCTGTTGCCAGGGTGCGTGGCGATGCCACTAAGCTCGACGGCGACATTCTCCTTGCAGTGATTGAGGACCACGCCCGGCAGGGAGTCGATTTCATGACCCTGCACTCAGGCCTGCTGCAGAGCCATGTGCCCATTGCTGTAAAGAGGATCATGGGTATAGTCAGCAGGGGCGGAGCCATTCTTGCCGAGTGGATGGTTTGCCATCGCAAAGAGAATCCGCTTTATACCCGCTGGGATGAGGTAATGGACATCTGTCACCGCTACGATGTGACTGTTTCGCTGGGTGACGGGCTCAGGCCCGGCTGTCTTGCCGATGCGAGCGACAAGGCTCAGTTCGCCGAGCTTTCAGTTTTGGGCAAGCTGGTTCGGCGATGCAGAGCCAGAGGCGTACAGGTGATGGTTGAGGGGCCCGGCCACGTCCCGTTCAATCAGATAGAAATGAATATGAAGCGCGAGGAGAACGTGTGTCATGGTGCTCCTTTCTACGTTCTGGGACCGGTGGTCACAGATATCGCCCCGGGATATGATCACATCACTTCATGTATCGGCGCCACGGCAGCAGCATACCACGGGGCGGCCCTCCTTTGCTACGTAACCGCAGCGGAGCATCTCGCTCTTCCTACCGCCGATGAGGTGCGAGGTGGCATTGTTGCCTACCGGATAGCAGCGCACGCCGCCGATGTGGCGCGAGGGCTTCCTGGCGCCCGTGATGCAGACGATGCCATGGCAAGGGCACGAATGGACTTCAACTGGGAACGACAGTTCGAATTGGCCATAGATGGCAAGCATGCGAGGGCCCGGTTCATGAAGACCATGACCGCACGCGACAAGAATACTGATCACTGTTCAATGTGCGGCAAGGATTTCTGCGCCGTCAGAAGAACGAAACGACTCCATGAAGCAAGTCATTGACCTCATGAGCAAGCTCCGTTCCAGGGGTGGATGCCCCTGGGATCGAGAGCAGACGCTTGAATCTCTGCAGCAATACCTGATCGAGGAGTGCTACGAGCTGATTGATGCCGTAGATTCCGGCGATGCTGCAAAACACATGGATGAGTTGGGCGATGTTCTCCTGCAGGTTGTATTTCAGGCGCAGATTCGCAAGGAGCAGGGAAAGTTCGGGTTTGATGATGTCGTTAAGACTCTGGCCGCAAAACTCATACGCAGGCACCCGCATATATTCGGATCCGAAAAAGCCCGTACTCCTGCCCAGGTTCTCAAGAGATGGGAGGCTATAAAGGCACTGGAGAAGAAGGAAAAAGGCGAATCTACGCGTTCAGCTGTAGATGGCGTACCGCGCCGGCTGCCGGCGCTGCTCAAGGCCCAGCGGGTTCAGGCAAGGGCGTCGCGCGTGGGTTTCGACTGGAAGGTAGTCTCCGGTGTTGTCGGGAAGATTGAGGAAGAGCTCGCCGAAGTAAAGAAAGCTCTGGCCTCAGGCAGTGAAAAAGAACTGAAACACGAGATTGGTGATCTTCTGTTTTCTGTGGTCAACCTCAGCCGATTCCGGAGAATTAGCGCTGAAGTGGCTCTGGAAAGCGCGGTTAGCAGGTTTGTCAGACGTTTTCAGTCAGTGGAGAAACGGGTTCATCTTGCGGGCAGGAAGGTGTCAGACTGCTTGCCAGAAGAACTGGAAATCCACTGGCAGGCTGTGAAGAAGGCAGAATCACGGACCCTGCGACGTGCGGGTGGAAAACATCGCCGGTTGTGATGTCATTATGAAACTGCAGTTTCATTGCCATCGCTGAGGTCGCTTAGTGCACGAAGGGTGACAGGGCGCGAAGGCGTCTTACGATTTCCGGCATGTGACTGATCACGTAGTCAATGTCATCGCCTGTGTTATACCGGCTCAGGCTGAAACGGATTGAGCCGTGCGCCGCAGTGAACGGCACTCCCATTGCACGGATTACATGCGATGGTTCGAGTGATCCCGAAGTACAGGCTGAACCTGAAGATGCGGCAATTCCAATATCGCTGAGATGATAGAGTATCGCTTCTCCCTCGATATACTGAAAGCTGATGTTAGTCGTGTTTGGCAGACGGTGGGATCGGTCGCCATTGACCATGGTATCAGGACATGACGCGAGAAGTCCGCTTTCCAGTTTGTCTCGCAATGAGGCCATTATTGCAGTGTCAGACTTCATGCCGCGGTCAGCCATTTCACACGCCTTGCCCAAGCCGACAATATAGGGGACATTTTCGGTGCCGGCACGCCGGCCATTCTCCTGGTGGCCGCCGAGAAGGAATGCGGGAAGTCTTGTGCCCTTTCGCACGTATAGGGCGCCAATACCTTTTGGGGCATGGATCTTGTGCCCGGACAGGGATAGCAGATCTACCGGAATCTTCCGGACATCTATAGGCAGCTTTCCGGCGGCCTGCACGGCGTCAGTATGGAAAATGCAGCCTGCTTCTTTGACGATGGGCACAATCTGTTCGATGGGGAAGATCACCCCGGTTTCGTTGTTAGCCCACATGATGCTGACAACCGCCGGTCCAGAGGAGAGCGACCTGCGTAATTCATCGACGTTCAGCTGACCTGATGAATTAACGCCAAGTTCAATCACCTCGACTCCTTCTTCCATCAGATGACGGGTCGGACTTAGTACGGCCGGATGCTCAACCCGGGAGGTGATTATCCTCGCCCCCCTGGGGGCAGAGTGAATGGCGCCTCTCAGGGCCATGTTATCGCTTTCGGTGCCGCAGCTTGTAAAGACTATCTCGGACGGATCGGCGCCGATCAGGTCGGCGACCTGCTGTCTGGCAGCGTCAATGTACTTCCGTACCTGCCCCCCGAAATAGTGCATACTGGACGGGTTGCCCCAAAGCTCACGGAAGAAAGGAAGCATGGCATCCACGACTTCAGGGGCCACGTTCGAGGTGGCATTGTTGTCAAGGTACACATTCTTCACGATTTCTCCTCCTCGACAACCAGGTCACTTGAGACAAACTCACGAAGCTTTGCCTCTACCACCTCTTTCAAGGTTACTTCGGCCGTGTGGCAGTGTGCACACATGCCGCGGAGAGAAACGATGACACGGGTTCCCACGATGTCAATGAGTTCGACATCGCCACCATCCTTCTGTAGCATGGGCCGTATTTCACGATCCATGGTTTCCTCGATAAGGCGTATCTTCTGGATGGTGGTGAGTTTCTTTTCTCTGACATGAACTGCAGCAGCAGTCTCCCGCTCTTTCCGGATCTCCTGAACAATTCGCTCAATGTCCTTCTTGCAATTGCCGCAGCCGCCGCCTGCTTTGCAGTAGTTGGTCACCTCGTCTACCGTCGAAAGATTGTTTTCCCGCGTAACGCGCTGAATCTCTTCCTCGGTTACGCCGAAGCATGTGCAGATGACCTTGCCATCAAGTAATCTGTTGCCGGATTTTCCGCTGCGATAGTTGTCGATTGCGGCTTCGAGTGCCTCACGCCCCATGACGGAGCAATGCATCTTCTGCTCGGGCAGGCCACCTAAAACGTCGGCGATATCGCGGTTTGTGACCTTTGATGCTTCATCAAGGGTCATGCCTTTGATTATTTCGGTCAGCGCTGATGAGGAGGCAATGGCGCTGGCGCAACCGAAGGTCTGAAACTTGACATCGGCGATCCGCTCCTTTTTAGCGTCGAGCTTGAATGCCAGTTTGAGTGCATCACCACAGGCGAGAGATCCCACCTGGCCGACTCCGTCTGCATCCGCGATTGTTCCGACATTACGCGGGTTCCGGAAATGATCAAGCACCTTCTCTGTGTAGTCCCACATGTTTTCCTCGCATCAGTTGTTTGATAATCAAATGATACTACACTGGCGGATGGTTTGACTCAATAGCGAAAGAAGCGGTAATGCGCGGGAGACGCAAATTAGAGGCAATCCGGATTGCGTGTGTGAGAAAGAGATCATACTATCTGTAAATGAACACACGGAAGCTTTGTTGCGTACTGATAAATCGGATGTTGTGGTTGCTTGTATTGTCCGTGCCTGCATTCCGGCCGTTACAAACGGTGGCGACGACGGTCACTACCGAGGCCGGTGTTGAATTGGTGTCTTTTCACTACAAGGAACCGGGGTCGGCCTCCATGAGGGAGGATGGTTCCATGTTAGGCGTTTGCGCTGCCTTAACG
>JBAXMA010000067.1:0-11224 GCA_037134535.1 bacterium | reverse complement strand
GTGCATTCTCCTCTCTTCTGTGATGATATCTGGTACTCCTGCAGAGAGGAGGCTGTTTAGGGGAATTCGCCGTGCTCTGGAGCGTGCCAGGCGGGCCGCACGCGGCGACGGGCTCTAAAAGGTGTATTGGGTGATATTTGGAAACGGATTCCATCCTGCTCTGTTGATAGTCACGCGAACAGGAAAGTCAGCAGGGGTGTTTCTCTCTTGCACAGAGCACCTGAGATGGAATTTGCCGTCTTTGCCCTGCGTGTATACTGGTTCAGTTTCCAGCTGGCGGTTTGTTTAAAAGCAAGGCCTCACCTTATCAAGGCATATGTTGAAATAAAATTGATCCCCATGCACCACGATTGTGGATGAAGTGACTTTTGCTGTGTACATGGAGCATAGCTTAGAAATGACGCTGACTTGGTCCATGAGTCCAAGCTTTGTCCACTCAGTATCATCTGTGCTTTTGAACTCGAAATCTATGGGAGGGATCAGCTGCATTCCGAGCCCTGACGCGATCTCTTGTATCTTTGCAGTGATGTTGATGCGTGCAAGCGAGGTTTGCTCCCTCGTGACATGGCAGATGTAGGGGCGATATGGGTATCCGTCGTCGTCCTCGCCCGTCCTAGCCCATGTGTGCATCACTTGGTAAAAGTCCACAATCAGTCCGTTTGACTGCATGACTGGATACTGTGTAGGCAGCCTTTCTGCTGGGGTTCTGAAGACTTGGTGTGCTGTATGCAGTATAGTCTCCTTGGAGACCAACTCGTCAATGCGCTTCTGTTTCCCGAGGAGCTGTGTTTGCAGATCGTGGCACTGGATTTGAAGCTCGTTCTTGTCGTGTTGCAGTTGTTCGGTCGTGGCTGCTTTGGTTGACATGTCGGAAACCATCTCAGCAAGTTGGTCGTATTTGTTCTTTTCGTCGCTTAGCGCCGTCTGTAAGATTTCAGTTTGTGTATCTGTGCTGTATTGGACCTCTTGCAGCTTTTCCGAGAGATATGTGTTGCTTTTGGCTTGTTCGTACAGCTCGTTTGTCATTCGATACAGGCCGCTCCTCAGCGATTCGCTGCCGTTTTGGTATAGCATTTGAACTGTGCCGACGAGGCTGGTCGTTTCGTCGGTGTTGGTGATGTTGTAAGCTCCTAACAGCTGTTCGTCAAAGAGCAATGGTTGCTGGGATGCAAGCATCTGTTGATTGCTAAATGATGTCAGAGCAACGCGTGGGGTGGCTTTCTTTCTCTTTGCAGGGGACTGATCGTTCATCTCGTTTTGATTTTGGAGTGATTTGATTGGGTTTAAACAGAGATTCCTGCTGTAATCGTTGAACTGTAGAAATGACGGGTTATTTTTAAAACTCGAACAGACGTTTGACTATTTGAACAGTTGTAAATTTATATATACCCATGCTTTTTTTTTCCTCTCCGTGTGACCAGTGTAGACTGAACGCAACAGTTTTCGAATTAGTTCACATGAAATTCACCGGATCTGTGACTGTTGGAGGGTGCTGGGACGCGTGCTGCGCTCTGGAGTACCTGGAAAAACGGATGCGGACCGGCCTACTTCCTACTCTGAACGAGGACGGAACTCTCTTTTTTTTGAGAGGCAAATACGTTCAGTTTAATGACGACCATGTGATCGTGACAACCACGAGGTCTGACGTCATCCGTGCTTTGTAGGCTTGAAAGTCCTGTTTCTCATTTCTTCCTCTAGAGTGCGTATGTCGTATACTGTTTCGTTGCTCAGCACGCAGGCAAGGCTGTGCTTGTAGCAGAAGTGCACAACCTGCATCTTGAATTGCCTGACGTCCACCACCTCCTTGCAGGATACGGTGTTCAGATTGTCGCAGACGCAGCACGAATTGGCAGGGAGAGACGCCTCCGCTGTGCATACACAGGCAGTGTCCCAGTACTTGGGCTGTAGGCAGGCCTCGCATAAAATAATTGCCTTGTCCCGTACGTAGAGCACCCGTCCCAACATATTCACGCGCACAATGGACTGATGCTCCATGCACTCGTTGCACACAAGCCTGGAGTCGACTGGGTCGTATCGAAAGAGTCCTTTGAGCGTGTCTGCTCGTCTGGTGAGGGCACAGGCCATGCATATGGGAAAGTGGTGCAGCTCGTCCTCTATCAGACAGCACATCCTGCCCATGTTGGTCAGAGTGTCCATCTGTTTCATGGTGGTGTGCATGGGAAGCTGTCTGGTGTATACAGACGCCCATATTTCTTCCAGGGCCTCTGATTCCTTAAACTCTATGTCGGGATGGGCGCATCTGAGCTGACCAAAGATGGAAGACGAGTTTTGAATCATTCTGGTCTCCAGTGCCCTAGGCAGATGCTGCATCATGTAGGCTGGGAGAATACACTTGGATCTGTGCTGATACAGTGACGTTTCCCGAAAAAACTTGAGCATGGTGGTGACTGCGACCTGGGCGTCGGACTCCAGTCTGGTCCAGAACTGTGGCTGCTCTGCTGCAGAACCTACTGTGTTTTCCCTGAAAGACTCCAGGATGGCTAGGCACTGGGATTTGGCGCCGGAGGAGATGCCAAGGAGCGACCATTCGACAGGGCAAAAGTCGTGCACGACGTTGAGGATGTACTCCGCCAGGCTCAGGCACAAGAGATGGGGGTGGTCCTGGATAAAGGCCGTGTGTGACGACGATGTCAGAACGCCTCGCATGGTCCCTGCGATCCAGACCCGCTTCTGGAAGTCGATTCGTCGTTCGTTGAAAGGATACAGCCCCAAGAGCAGCCCGTGCAGCGTGTTGATGATAGCAGAAGTGAGCTGGCAGTTGTTGTCTGCCGTGTTGACGAGCCGCCTGTAGCGCTTTCCGCATAGGAATATGTTGAACAGCCGTTGGAGCCACGGGCTGCAGCAAAGGCCTATGAGCGTGTTGCGTATAATGTGCATCAGATCCGGCAGGTTGTGGTAGTGGTAGGTGTCTGATATGTCCAGCACCATCCATTCGAGCGGGTTCTTGCTGTCGTAATGCAAGGCCAAAAGATAGCAGTCCAGCTCCCACCGGACGGTGTAATCGTCTTTCAATCGTCTGTGCAGGCTGTCGATCCTGGCGTGGATGTCATGTGCATCGCCTCCTAGCACAGGCCTGTGTGCGAAGCACTTGAGGGGCCTGATGACGTTGCCGGAGGCGTCTGGAAAAAATGCAGACCGCTGGATTGGGAGATAAAGTGCGACATGCAGTGCGTCTGGACCGTGAAGTGGCTCCGCTGGTATGCGACGGACGGGTACGGCATGCAGTGCACCGGGCCGTGGGGTGGCATGATGAGGCACGCGTCTTTCTTGTACTCCCCTGCCACATCGAACAGGACCCCGTAGCGCTGGATCACGCCAGTGCATGAGGCCGGGGTGGCTCGGTACAGAAAGTCGTAAAACAGCCGCTGTGTGTGCTTCCTAGAGCACAGCACGCACATTTGCGGTGTCTCTGTCTGTTTGCCCGGCAGCTGGAATTCAACAGCGATGAAGGACTTGGTTTTGTCAATCGCCATTGCTTCGCAGCTTGTGCCCATGATGCATTTGCGTTCCCCTGCCATTGGTTCGCGCATGAAGGACTCCTCGTACTCCCTGGTCACTATGGGCACCTCTGCGCCCGCCCCCCTTCCGCCGAAGAGGCCTTCCAGCACGCTGCGATAGTCTATATGCGACAGCACGTCTGAAAAATCCAGCTCGTATTCGAGGTCCTCGCAGCGGCCGATGTTGTCGCAGATGGACCTGCAGATGTCCTCTGTGGAGTCGGCGCTGTTGTTGGACACCACTGTGTCGGATTTGAATCGCTTCTTGACCGAGTCCCTTCCTTTCACCCCTCCTACGCGCGCGCGCTTCAGGTTGCTCCACTCTTTCGGAACCTGCAGGCGCTGTTGTTCCGCCATAATGTAAAGTGAACGAATCACGGATGCCGTGCGGTGTAAGGAGTGGGAGGGTGTTCTTTTTATTATTTGATTTTCTTTGCAATTTGTTCGACGTTGATCACAAAGAGGGCATTGTCGCTCGTCTCGACAGAGCCGTCCTGCACAAAGGGCAGCATGAATGAGGCGACGCAGGTGTGCCTGTAAAGGCCGACGTGTTTGTGGCTGAGAGCGTCTGCTATCTCTGCTGATGTGAGGCGCACGGTCGAAAGGCCTTTCCACTGGCACAGCATGGATCTGAGGTACTGGAGAATCGTGTCGTTTGGGCCGGTCTGCGTCGTCTTTTCATCGTCATCCTTGAATTTCAAGTCGTCCATTAGACTGTCCGGTTTTGTGATTGCGAGCGCGTGGTGGTCAAGCTTCTTGGAACGAGCGGCGGGGGGGGAGACGATGTACAGCTTTTCGCGCTGCAGGAATCGTTGAAGCTCTTTCAGAACAAACGCCTTTTGGTCGGGTGAGACCGATGCTCCAATGTACTCTCCGTTGGTCTCATGATACTGGGCCTGTATTTCGTTGGATATGCTTTTGGTGCACAGGACAGATGGATCCATCTTCAGTTCCAGTATCATCTGATCTATGCACGAGATGAAGTGCTTCGGTTGTTGGATAGTCTTTTTGACAGCCGCGCTCTGGCTGCTCCATGTCCAGTAACGCGAGGTCTGCTTGTCAAGCTCAATTCGAAGGAGGACTGGATTGTCTGGTATCTTTGTTGTGAGTTTGAAGCAGGTGATTGGGGACTTGAATGCAGCGATCGGGGCGTCTGCCTTTTTGTTGTATTCGTCAATGATTCGAGGGATGGTGCCAGCCCGTCGTCCATTTCGTTTCTGGAGCGACACCCGAACCAGCTGCGTGCCGTCTGCTGTGGATGTGCCTTGGACGTGTAGGAATTTGAGGGCTTCGAAATCAGATACCTGCATCTTATCGCCATCGTAAGCGAAGCAGAAATGATGTTCCTTATTGTCTGGCGGCATGTTCTGCTGGGATGAAATCGTTTGAGTTTTATATTGGAGTTTTAATCTTTATCTGGAACGCTTGTATTTTTACAAATACACTTGAACAATGTAGTCAATGTAATGTCCCAGCACCAGCACCAGTATCATACCCCAGAACGGCGTCTGTTGTGCCACCATGTTGCTTATGCTCGAAATCACATAGACAAAGCACGTTTCACCCACCCAGCCGCGGCAGGAAGCATGGAGGATGTCCAACCAAATTACTGCGCAAAAGAAGAGTGGGGCCAGTCCGGGGGCCAATGTCATCAGCCTCATTGCTGCCACATATGTGAGATACGACTGCATGGATGGAAACAGCAGACGGAGAAGCGACACGGACGCCATGCATTGTATAATGTCGAGCTGTACAAATGGCGACTGCAGCAGCTTAGTGATTCCTCCTGAAAGGAGATTGGCGGTTATGATGGTGGCCAGTTTCCAGCAAAAGTTCTGTATCTGGCTGGAAGAGGGCTTCATTTTTTTAAGAAACATGCTGACTCCAAACGCAGCCAGTGTAATTTTCAATACTCCATACCTGAACGTAAAATCAAACGTGTCGCTGTACAGGTATATGAGCCCTTCGAGAAGATTACGCAGATCTGCGCTTTTCTTACGGTTCTTTTTGTCGCAGAGCATTATCATCATGACAGCCATCGCAATGGCCAAAAGAATATCCGAAAATATGGCGGCGGGGGTCAGATTTCGGGTGTCTATAAGTTTTCGAATCTGCTGGTTGCAGTACAGCAGCGTGACCCGCTTCAACAGCCTGGGCTGTGCGTTTTCTTGGTTCAGTTGTGTTGATATCGCAAATATTAAAAAGGCTATGCACAGGCCTTGAACGAACCCAAAGTTCATGTCTGTCCACGTGCTTAACAATCTGACAAGAATTACGCTGGACGAAAGAGATATCCGTTGTATCGCCTGGTAACCCAGCTGCACGCCCTTGTTCATGCGGATGCGGGGCTGTGATGACATTAAGTAGACCGGTTCCATGAAATCCGTACGTCCCCGAAGCTGACGTTCCAATCCTTGTGCAGGTACAGCACCAGTATAGCGCTCCACAGGGTTGCATTCATGATTCGAAAGCGCATGCACATGAAGGCGCTCACGAGTGCCACTACTAATACACAGTAACAGCATCGGTTCACTGAAAGGTATAGGATCAAAAAAGAGAGAATAAACACGGGAACATCAAAGTGATTCACCACACACCAAGCACAGCCTCTGCCTATGGCTACGCTGACAGGCGGGGTCTCTTCTGCACATTCAATATCCATTGCTGCACTGCCCGCAGGCGAGCATAATATACCCTTATTCTTACTGGGGATCGTTCGGCCTCATGAGGGTCAGAATGTCCTCCTGAAGCGCCTCCTCCGCGTAAGAAGACCCTCCTCGGATCATGCTACAGTCGAGGATGTTGACATAGACGATCTTGACTATCGGCTCCGCCCCCGGATTCGCCTTCACCCGTAACGTTACGTAGATGCTGTGCTGATTCGCGTCCGAGTTCTCTTCTTCTGTGGGGCTGTCTGGGTATCGAAGGCATCCCATCAACCACTCGACGCCCGACGACACCCCAAAGTGGCGCACCGCCCCGCTCCGAACCAGAATGTGCGTTCCAATCGGAAGCAGCCGACGGTGCGCCTCGCTGAACGTGACGGTCTGGATATTTCCCGCCTCCCTTGCCAAAGTGTACTTGCCTGTCATGCTCAGGAACTGCCCTTCGTCGTTCCCGTAGTTGATGGCCACCCAAGGGATACATTCGCCGTCGTCTGGCCTGAACACCGCGTGGTGCCTGAAAACAAGCGGGGCTACCATCAGACTCTTCGTTTCTAGCGTGATCCACCATTGGTTAAGGGCAACCAGCAGCGGCGGCTCCCACGTGTTGTCGTTGCCAATCATGATTCGTGCGGCGCCCGTGCTGAGGAGTATGATTGTTCCTATTGTGGTCTGTTCGGGGCATTCGAGAGGGTATCGCCTATCCATCACCAGTTCAGGGGGTCTGCCATTGTACGATGGGGATCCCCGAAATTCCGATGGCCCGACGCCGTTGTGGATGATGGTGTACAGCTGTATCCAGGAGCCAAGGTGCATCACATCTTCTGGCGGGTGGGTGCCGATGATGGCCGGCAGCTCGGATGTCAACCCGGTTTCCAGGGCCCCGTGGTCGTTGATGGTTCGGACGAAATATTCCGGCCTGCGCGTGATGTTCATTTGAAGCGGGAGCACATCCTCGTTGATGTGGGTGAAGCTCTCAAGCACCATGCACCGAGCAGGCGCCGATTGTACGGGGGCGCAGTATGAAAGAATAAACTCTGTAAGATTTGCCCCAAATGTGAAGATGTTGTCCGCGTGCAGATCCTGGTTCCCCTGTATCGATGTGATGAGCAGGTGCTGCATGAGGCTTACCCAGGCCTTGGAGGCGCCCACGGCGGCGCCCTGCACTGGCTGGCCGCTCTGGACAAACATGTACGTGCTTCGCCCGTGGTCGCTGCCGGTCTGCTGCTGCCGCGCGAGGATCAGCCCATCCCCTCCGACCCCAAGCCGGCCTATGAATCGCGAAAAGTCCAGCATGGAAGCGTCCATGTTGAGAAAGCCTGTGAGGTCGAACGTCTTTCCGCAGCATTCCTTGATTGCTGTCGAGTATGTGTAAAAGTTGCTCTTTGCGACACCGAAAAACGACTCGAGGTACGCCTCCTTGCTGTTATAGTCCTCCTGCGTGCCGAGCTTCGACACCGAAATGTACCCCTGTATACACTCGGCGTCCTGCTGTCGATTCTGCACCATCTGCGAAGCCCACGTGAAGACCAAGTCGTAGAACGGCGAGCTCATGTCGATCGACTCTCCGATGAGAATTGACTTCATGAATTCCATCGACACTATCGGCGTGCGCAGCTTGTCCCTTATCAGTTGGTTCACTAGAATCAGGTTGGTGTCCACCAGGTGGGTGATGGCGTTGCAGATTGCGAGGTTGCACGACTGCAGAGTGATTGGCGACGTCTCCATGTCCTTGAGGGCGTTGGCGTTGGCCTCCGTCACCGATGCGCTCTCGCTGTAGTGCCTGGCGCACGTTGACATAAAGGTTGTCGCCACCTGCCTTGTAAGGTACCCTGCAATCACGCGGTCGTAGCTGAGAAGGAGCATAGAGCTGAAGAAGGAGGCAAAGTGCGTCTGGATCAGATTCCGTATCCAGTCGATGAACAGCCGACAGATTCCGTTGATCTCAAAGTTGACCTGCCCCGTCTTGTTGATCAACGCCAGCTGCTTGGTCGCCATCATGAGCACGCACATGGTCCATGCCAGGTCCTCCTTTTCGTCCTTGTTCGAGGGCAGAGTGGACGCCGCGTTTGTGTTTCTCGACTGATAGTCCGCCATTTTTCGCTTCTTCCCGGCCTGGATTTGGGAGAGCTTTCCTCCTGGCTGCGCGCTGCAGGGAGTGTCAGTATCAAAACGCTGGACATGTGCGACGGATAAGACTCACCCGGCAGGAAACATGGCGGTGACAACCGAAAACGTCTTGATGCACTCCCCGATCACAGATGTGTGCGGGTTGCTGTTGGACGTCATGGCCAGAAGAAACGGGCTGAGGCCAGGTATCTGCCGCTGGTGGCCCTGCAGATGAGCGCCGCCCACCTTGTTTTCGACCGCCTTGAGGATATTTCCCGAGCCTCCGTCCGAGTCTCGCGGGATCGAGCACACGAATCCGTTGAGCGCCGCCGCGTCCATGGAGCGGTAGCCTTCGTCCATGATGATGGGCCGCATAAACGTTTTCCGATCGGGGGCCAGCTCCCGGACGCCGTTTACAAACATGACGGCGCTGACGCTCTCGACGCCAGTGCGAGTCGTGCGATCCAGCTTCATGAAGCGCATTGGTTCGAGAAAGTCGGAAGAGAGATCCGGCAGCAGCTCCGTTACCAATGTAGTGAACGCCTTGAACGTCTTGGTGATCACTGCGTTGAAGCCTACCGAGTTGGGCTTGGAGGTGAAGATGACCTGCGTCTTGCTGCCGTGGTCGTCTGTCTGGGCGCGGAGGTGGCCTGACCCGCCCATGACCTGCACCGTGTACATCATCCAGTTCCAAGTCTCGTGGTGAGCGCCGAGGTGCGTGAGGACGTCCGACACCAGAATCGCCCACAGCGTCGTCAGGTTCACCGCGTTGGCCCGGATGTGCTTGTTGTGCAGGGACAGTGTGTGCAGGAGCTTGAGAAAATACGCTGAGTCAGGGTACGCCTCGAACAACTGCCGCTGGTTCTTTGCGTTGGCTCCTGGCACGGGGGTCTGAAAGGCCTTGTGGATTCCTTGGTTGATGCGGCCGCTGAGACGGTCCAGGCACTGTGCGCAGTTGAGTACGCGGTCCGACATCATCAGATCGACCAGTATGGACTGCGCGTGGATGGTGCTCTGGGCCTGAAGGTAGTTGTGGTACGTGTGTATGAGGTTCTCGTTCTGGTCTCCGGCTTGCAGCATGGTCTTGATCGACGCCTTGATCGACTCCCGCGACGACTTGAACATTCCTGCGTGCGGGATGTCGCCCCAGGAGCCGTTGTCGGCGGAGTACTTGAGTCCGAGCTTGGTCTCGTCCAGGTCCTGTGAAATGCAGCCTCAGACACCAACAAAAAGCGCGCACAAGAACTGTCGTACCTCGCCAGCGTCGCCAATGTGCGCCCGAATGAACTCGGCGGGCGACGCGTCGCATATCGTCACGTACTGAAAGGGCGTCAGCGTCGCGATGGCCAGCTGCGGCATGCGGAGCAGCTCCGCTCGGTCCAGGAACGCGGTGCAGCCGTCGAGCCATTTGTTGAGGTTGAAGGTCATGTTCATGAAGCAGTAAACGTTGTCGAGGGATTCGTCTTCCGGAGACGACAGAACCAGCGGCAGCTCCACGTCTAGGATGCTTAGGCTGCCCTTTCCTGTGCCGTCCGTGATCGCACGCGTGAACACGGTGTGATAGTGGGACAGCCTGCGGCGGTACGCGTCCTGCATGTTTTTGAAAAAGGTGAAGCACGAGCGGCGCTGATCCGCTGTCTCTGTCTTGGGGAATCCGTCCACCACGAGGTTGCTCAGCTGGGAAACTGGCAGCTGCAGCAGAATCTTTCGCAGCACGAGAAACGGAGACAGAATGGCCTGCGGGTTCATAGGCGACGAGGGGTCGTCCATCACCTGTATGGGATGCGGCAGCGGATGAGACCGCCCGAAGAAGCCGGAGATGTGTAGATTGCAGTTGCATTCGTAGTTTATGACCTCATGGACAACCTGTATCACCTTCGAGTAAGGCACGTTGTTGCTCATCTTCAGGTCGCCCTTGTGCGAAAGGTCCACCAGGCAGCGCATCAGGTCGAACCCTGGCGCGGGAATCGTCTTCAGCACATGAACGATGCGGCGGACGGGCGATCCGTTGAGGATGTATTCGACGGGTATGATCCCCCACAGAAACTGGAGCACGGGCACGTCGGCGAACTGGTTGTTCGACATGCGGAGCTCCTGTATGCTCTCCATCATCATGGTCTCCTGTCGCATGCCTGGGAACCACTCTTCGTAGCGCATCTGGTCGTCCATCTGCCATGCCTGCGGGATGACGAGCCGTCGCTTGATGTTGGTCGCCACGAGCTGCTTCGCCTTTTTGACATACGTGACGTCCGTCAGATGCGTGACGGGCACAACGCAGTTGCTGTACTGTTTCATCTGATTTATCTGCGACATCGCCCAGATCCATTTGAACATGTGCGTCGGAAGCGATGGGCTGTCGTGGCCTACCAGCACGAACTCGGGGCCTGTGGGAATGTGGTGCATGCTGTGTGATATGAAGTTGGAGTCCACACACTGCACGTATTTGTTGATGGAGCACATCTTGGCCGGACGAATAAATTCGGCAGGGAACCGCAGCCACGCGTTCTGGTTCCGTTCGCATGTATCCTCCACAAATTCGATGGGATTTTCCTGCGAAGCCTCGTCGTTCGCCTGCCCACCGTTGTCGCCCATTGTTGGATCTGAACAGGCAGGAAACGTGGTTGGGTAATGTGGATGTGGGAGACGGTTTTTTTGATTTTAATTTTTTTTAAACCATTTTATCTCGCCAGCGAATTTCCGGCGCGCGGAGGAAGCTCTCCGTGTTCATTGCGCGCGGGACCTCGTCCGGCGGATTCTCTGGGGGTGGAGGCGGCGTGAATAGGGCTGCAATCCTTGTGTATGCCCAGCCTCCGAAGTCGATGAAGTCAAGCGAGTTGGCTGCGGCTATTCCCATGAGCACCCATGCGAGGACGGCCTGCGACATTGTCTGCGCTGCTACCGAGGCAGAGAAAGAGATCAGGATAGGCAACGCGC
>JBAXMA010000066.1:0-11302 GCA_037134535.1 bacterium | reverse complement strand
GCATTTTGCCCACTTCGCCCAAACCATCCTGCGACCCCATGATTTGGAACCGTTGGACGATTGCAGTGACGCTTGCCAACGCCTCTTCTCTCCTGTAGCCTCCGAAACTTATGTTTACAAAAACTGCCGGGCATATTGATCCTGATTCAGCAGCTGTGGAGGCCAGACGCAGACGGGGTATCTTCTTCGTCTCCATCGCTGTTGCCGCCGTCAGCTTCGCCATTACGGCACAGGTCGGTATCAACGATAATTTTCTAGCCAATCAGCCGGAACTCGGTGGCCTCGGTATCGACGGTTTCCAGAAGGGCGTGCTCGAGTCTGTGCGGGAAATATGCGGCATAACCGCACTGCTCATCTTTGCGGTACTGGCCGGCATGGTTGAACGCACCATTGCCTTCATTGCCATAGCAGTTTTCGCAATTGGACTTGGCTCATACTTCTGGGTATATCAGTATTTCTGGGTGGTAGTGCTGAGCATGATCTGGTCGCAGGGCCTTCACGTGTGGATGCCCCTGCCCAGTTCGATGATGCTGTCGCTAGCCGAGCCCGGCCGGACAGGATATCGTCTAGGTCAGTTACAATCAGTCGGTTCAATCGCCAGCGGCATCGCCCTGGCCGTGTGTTGGGTAACATGTGTAGCTCATGTGCCAATCCGGCCGATCTACATTCTGGCAGGATTTGTCGGCCTCGCGGGTGCATGTGCGTGTCTGGCCATCCCGCGCGATCTGAAAACACCGGGGCCACGCATTGTCTTCCGTCGCAAATACAGTCTGTATTACCTGCTCTGCTTTCTGGAAGGCTCACGTAAACAGATATTCCTTGCGTTCGCTGGATTCCTGCTGGTCAAGAAGTACAATACTGCTCTCCGCGACATGATCCTGCTAATGGTTGTTGTTCAGATAATCAACTGGCTGACATCTCCGGCGATCGGGCGGATCATTGACCGCATAGGCGAGCGAAGTGTACTGATGTTCTATTCAGGCTGTATGGTGATTTTCTTCATCGGCTATGCATTCATTCCCAACCGGTCTGCGCTGTGGGCGCTATTCGTACTCGACAGCGTGCTGTTCTCGCTGGGCATGGCTCTCACAACCTATGTCCGTAAGATTGCGCCACCGTCTGAGCACACACAAACCCTGAGCATGGGCATAGCGATGAATCACGTGGCGGCAGTCATTGTTCCTCTGGCGGGAGCATTCCTGTGGAAGTATGCTGGCTTTCAATCAGCGTTTCTCGTTGGCTCCGCAATAGCCGTTGCCGGGGTACTGGCTGCATCGAGACTACCCGGGATTGAAGCTACACAGGATCGATTCCCACACGGCGCAGCATAGCGTTTGAGAGAGAATTGGGCGCATCTGCGATTTGGTGCAACCGACGTAATCGCGGCTCACCGGTTCGCCCTACCAAACAGTCTGTCTCTTACATGGCAGGGAGAAACCTCCGGCTGAGCCGCACCTAATCGCAGATGCGCCCGAGAGAATTTGATGCTCCAACAAATACTCGACCATCTTCCAGAGAGTGTGATATAGTAAAAATTATGAAGACAGATTCTTCTGCTGACGAAGGCGAATACAGTGTGGTACCCGAGCTAACGGAATCACATCCACTGTTCCCATTCTGGTCAAGGAGTCAGCTCTACGACGCCGTCTGCAGCATGTATCTGGACTGCTGGAGTGACAGCGAGATCGCGGCATCGTTGTCTACTGAATACAATGAACACATTTCAGAGCATGACGTTACCATCATCCGCACCGAAGCCGCTGTCGCGGCAGAGAGCCAGCCTGTCGAGGTCCGCAGGCGCTGGCTTTACCGCTACAGTAAACTGACAGTAAATAATCTGGTCAAGGAATACATGTTTCTTGAGAAGCAGCATGATGTTGCCATCGCTAAGCGCGCGCTTGCTGACGAGATCGATGTGCTGGCCAGAAACATTCCCCCAAACCGGCTATGCGTCGCTGTAAATGACGTGATCGGGCGCAGTAATATCGGCATTAAACTGATAAATGACCTGAAGGACTATGCAGAGGAAGCCCGTAAGATCGACGTGATTGTCAGACCTTATGCAAATGCACAAAAGCTGACTCTGAATCACGCCACGGACCAAGTGGCACATGATCTCTATCTTCAATATCCGCAATGCCGAAATAATCCAGCTAAGGCGTGCAACATCCTTGCCAATATCCTCGGATGTCCACCGCACATGACAACTACCGAAGACGTGGCATTTCTCATCGAATACGACCGGTTGCGCGGCAGTAACGAATCATCAAGCACTATAAGCCTTATCTCTCACGGTGCAGACATCCTGAATCGCCCATCCTCAGCACTGGAGCAAGCCGTAGCCGGTGCAGCATACCATTTTCCGTATCCATCGCTGGTTCAGATCGTCGAATCTATGCGCGCGAATCCGCTGATGGGCCGGAATGATATCCGGCAGGTGAAAGAGTACGCCATCAGGCACCGTAAAGACCTCGACACACTGAAGCAACTCGGATACCAGAGCAGTATTACAAAGGATGCAGCCACACAGGAACTGACGATGCTGGACCGCATCGTACTGCTCGCAGAGCAACATCTTTCATTGCTGGATCACTCGACATTTCTCACTGGCCGCGAAATCGCGCGTGCAGCTAAAGACAAAATAACAGCTAATGATCTGAATACGATTCTTACCCGTCTGAATGCACAGTCCACGGCCGACGAGATAGAAACATTGGCGCGGCAAATGCTATCAGGACACCGCTTCGAGTTTCCCGTGAAACGATATCTAGCTGCCCGTTTCACACTACAGTCTTAGACTGCAAACTTGCGGTGATAGCTTGAAGAAGAGCTGCACTCTGAGGCGGCTTCAGCAGCAGAATATGACGCTTCCTGCTTGCGATGATCTGGCTGACGGCATCCGGCGGCGAAAAGCCGGTGCAAAACACAAAAGCAGGTATCTGCACATTCTTTTCCTTGCATTCGCGCTCGATCGTCAGGAACGCCTGAAGCCCGTCCATCAGTGGCATTCTGATATCCATCAGAATGACACAATGCCGCTTCTCCCTGAAAGACCTCACCGCCTCAAGCCCGTTGCAGGCCTCATCGATCTTCAGATCAGGATGGGCCTGGGATATTATCATGCTGAAGAGGGATCTGATTGAAGGTTCATCATCAACAATCAACAACGCAGCCTTATCACATTCAGTCGGTGTTTTGGAAAATATACTCATAATAACTTTCAATTCCACAGAAAACAGTTTCCCCTGAATTCTAAGTCTTTAACAACACGAAATTTTTATCACCCTTGATGAAGTCGCGTCAAGACAGCAATGCACGCAATCGTAAGTCTCAGTCTGAGGCAAGTTCGAGAATCTCCTCTGCAGCCTGCTTCGAGTCAGCCCACATCGTGAGCATGATATCCTTGAACTGGCAACCGAATTCCTTCTTCAGCGCCAGCATTTCATCCTTATTGGCTGCCAGAATGAGCTTTTTGCCGGCATCAAGACTCTTGTGATGCAGCGGCCACCACTTCCGATCTGATGGGCCTGGCTGCCCTGCCCCTGGAGTCCACTGAATCATCGACAGCTTCGGCAGGGAAAGCAGGTGATCATGGTGCTGGATCGCGTTAACGCCATCCCAGTGGTACATGCAGTAGTCAAGTTTGCCGGTCATCTCACGCAGAACAGGCATCATGAACTCGTTAAACATATCGGCCGAGATCATCGCCGAAAAATCGCACTGAAGTTTCGCCATTCTTCCCGGCGCCCAGGCCCAGAACACCGTGCCGCCACGGTCATCCTTGAACGCTTCATACATCTCATCATAGACCTCGAAATAGCAGCGAGTGATCTGACTGAGGCTTGAATGGACCCAGTCAGGGCGCTCGATCATATCCATCAGAAGCGTCTCCGTACCACGCATGGCCGACAGTGTATCGAGTCCTTCGATAAGATCTGGATAGCAAAGAAGGAACTTGCCATTGCACTTCTGCAGCGTCGCCTTCGCCAATCGCCAGCAGAAGTCGAAGTAGAAGTTCTCACGCCTGATCTCGAACTTTGCCATCGCAGGATCTTCGATGAACGGTTCGCACCAGACAGTGCCGGGCGACTCCACCCCGCGGCAACCAAGAAACAGGGCAAGTGTGTTGGGTGCAAGATCGGGCGACACTGCGGGTACTGCCTCTGCAAGAAACTCTGCCCGCGAGCAGGAGTGCAGACAGTTGTGAAGGCGGAAGTCGAAGTTGGACGTGGAGTAATCTACAATCCAACCCTCAGGTCTGGGCATTGCCGGAATCACTTCCCTGGGCTCCTTCCGGGAGATCATCAACTGTATCGCCGGTCGACCGATGTCTCCACCGTCCCACCAGGTCTTCAGACGATCACGCGCCACATCGAAGTCATTCTTGTATAAAAGGTTGGCCACTGATTATGTCCTGTATTCCGTTTGTTTCACATATGGTAGGGACGTCAACTCTCTCAATTCGTATCCTTTATTGATAGGACGGGTACGTTGCCAGATACAGACTGGGCGATCAAGGCTGATTCTCTGATGGCTCAACGCATCAGGGACTACCTGAGACGAAGTTTCCAATTCCCTTACTAGTTAAGACCTACTGGTACTGGACATCGGCTTCAGGTCTCCTCATAGTATTGAAAGTACACAACGGAGAACTCATAAGGAGAGATAGTATGAAGAAGTTAGTTGCGGTCATATTGTTGACGGTAATGGCAGCCGGCATTACGGGAGCGGCCGAGCAGAAGATCTTCCAGATCGACCCCGTTCATTCCAGCGTACAGTTCAGAATACGGCACCTCTACTCAATATTCTCGGGCCGGTTCAATAAGTTCGAAGGCACCATTTCGGGAGATCCAGCTGCACCGGCGAGTCTGCGAGTAACGGCATCGGTGGACGTAACCAGCATCGACACAGCCAATGCCGATCGAGAGAAACACCTGCGCACACCTGACTTCTTTGACACTGAACATCATCCAATAGCGACGTTCATCAGCACGAAGGTGACAGTGGGCGAATTGAAGGACTCTGGCATGGTTACAGGTAAAATGACGATTCATGGAGTAACGAAAGATGTCACCTTCAGCGGACAGTTTCTTGGACATGGCACAGACCCGCGCGGCGCAAGCAGGGCAGGATTCCATGCTACCACAACTATCAACCGGGCTGATTTCGGACTTGCCTACAATTCAACCATGACTAACGGCGTCACGGTCCTCGGTACTGACGTGGAACTCATTCTCGACCTGGAAGCCATCGAAGTCAATGCGGCAGTTGCATCCGGCTCCAAACAGCCAGCAGCAAGCACTAAGAAGCAGATACCTGACAAGGCCACAGATGAAGCCATCAGGAAAGCGGAGAAGGAACTGCAGATCGCCGGCGGTAATGATGGACTCAAGACCGGCGACAAGGCCCCTGATTTTTCACTGCCGGACATGGCAGGAAAAACAGTCTCTCTCTACGCGTCGCTGAAAAAAGGACCAGTAGTTCTGGTGTTCTACCGGGGCGAATGGTGCCCGTTCTGCAATATGCAGCTCAGATCACTTGAGAAAGCCTATCCGGATATTCAAACACTGGGTGCGTCCCTCATCGCAATTTCCCCGCAAACCGGCGACAAGTCAGCCGCACAGAGCGGGGACAACAATCTCTCATTTCCCCTGCTGACAGATGACACTGGTGCCACAATGAAAGCATATCACCTGCTCTTCGATGTGCCGGAGGCAATGCAGAAACTCTATCGCGAGAAACTGGGTGTGAACCTTGAGGACTACAACGGCAAAGGACGATGGCAACTGCCGGTGACATCCACTTACATCATTGACCAGAAGGCTGTCATCAGGGACGGACTCGTAGACTTCGACTATACAAAGCGAATGGAACCGGCAGACATAATCAAGGCTCTTAAGACACTTCGACAGAACTAAACACCCTTTATGCAAGACCTGAGGTAATATGCAATAAGAAGAAGTTATATGTGGAGAACGCTGACCGGATATGGTACAGAGCAATTGATCGTAAGCGAAAAAAGAGCATTTGGACTATTTTGGCACTAACAAACAGGAGGAGAGATGTCAGATACATCGTTTCGTAAATTCTTTCTAATCGTCCTCGACGACGGTCAGGGAATCAGTGAAGAAGCGTTCGAGCAGATTAAAGAAGAAATGACCTCTCGCGGTTGTGAAGACATTGTCAAGGCCACAGAAGTAATCAATGGCAGGGCCTTTATCAACGAAGACTTCGCAGAAGCTGAGATGGCCAAGGAATTATAGTCTGCGATAGAGTTTCTCCCGCTGCTGGACTCCATACGGAGTCTGCAGCCGGGTAGAATTTTTGGTTTCTACTATACTCGCCTCAGCTGGCTCTTCAGCCTCCTCAACCACGTCGCACAGTCGTGATCGGCAACGACTTAAGTATTGGACAGATTGCCCGCTTAATCCTGGAGAATGAGATGAATCGACTTACTCTGGCTCTTGTATCTGCCCTGACCATTACAGTGATGATTGCCCCAGCATTAGCAGAACGCGATGACACTGCTGCCGAGAAGCTCGGTTTCAAGCTCGGTATCCAATGCTGGACATACCGCATGCTGACCACGTTCGAAACTCTCGATCGCTGCCAGAAGTTCGGAATCAAGTATCTTGAGATATTCGGCGGCCAGAAGATGAAACCTGAAGCCGGCACGGGGATTGGTCCGGGAATGAACGATGCTGAAATCGCCGACCTGCTGGCAAAAGCAAAGGCCTGCGGTGTCAAGATCATGAGTTTCGGCGTCAGCGGTATTCCTATGGATGAAGCAGGCATGAAGAAGCATTTTGAATGGGCAAAGAAGATGGGATTGGAAGTGCTTGTCACCGAGAACGCGCCCGACGACGCTCTGGACAAGATGTCTCAGGAAACCGGCATCAAGATCGCGATTCACAACCATCCGAAATCCTGGCCGGCCGACAGGGTACTCGCAGCTACCAAGGACTTCAGCAAGAACTGCGGCGCGTGCGCAGACACTGGTCACTGGTTGCGATCAGGCAGGAATCCGGTCGAAAACCTCAAGTTACTTGAGGGCCGCGTGGTGGAATCGCACTTCAAGGATCTTAACGACAAGAAGTCAGACGTGGTCTTCGGTACTGGCATTGCGAACGTCAAAGCCATGATGCAGGAACTCAAGCGTCAGGGTTTTAAGGGCATGATGGCAATGGAATACGAGCACGGCGATCTGGCACACCTCGACTCGACAATGCCGTTATGCGTCACCGCGTTCGACAAGATCGCAGCCGAAGTGGCGAAGGAATAGGGAGAATCACCCCTTCGCATCTTTGCCGAGGTACTTGCGGTCGCGGGTGTCCACCTTGATAACCTCTCCCTGTGTAATGAACATAGGCACCAGAACCTCAAGCCCACCCTCCATCGTTGCGGGTTTCAGTGCAGACTGCTGGGACGCCCGCTGTGGCGGCGCCGTCTGCTCAACCTTTAGCGCTACATGGTCAGGCAACTGAATACTCAGGAACTTACCATCTACATACAACGCTTTGTACTCTTCGTTCTCACGCAGAAACACATGGCGCTCACCAATCTGCTCAACCGTGAGATTGATCTCGTCGAAACTAACCGCATCCATGAATACATAGTCAGATCCCTGACGAAAACTGAATTGTAAAGTCTTGTGCCCGACATCAACGGCCGTAACCTCCTCGTTCTCGGAAAAACTGCGCTCAATTATTCTGTCATTATGCAGATTGCGCATCCGGACATGCATCTTGTGCCTGGTCTTGGCCGTGCCTGTGTGATGAAAGTCCTCTATCATAAAGGTTGCGGCATCAAGCACGATAACCAGCCCTTTTCTAAATGATGATGGCATAACTCTTTGCATAATATCACCTCCAACTCACCAATGTTAATGACGGGAATAATTACGTCACAGCGCGGGAGTATGGCATTCAAGTTGTCTCGCTACAATTACATAAGATTGATTGAACTGGACAACATCCACTGCATCCTCCATTCTCCTCAGACCATGACAGCACACGTCAATTCATTCATCCTGAAGCGCCTGCTGGTAGTTGTTCTGATTCTAACTGCATCAGTCAGGTTTCACTGCACTTATGCCGATACCGCAAAGAGCTTTTCAACTAACGACGCCTATGTTGACTGTGAAGCCTTCAATAAATCACTGACCGACGGAATTGTCGCTCTTTACGAGGCCAAGCGCACATCCTCCATGACAGAACTGCTCGCCGACATCTCCACAGCCCATTGCAGCATAACACTGACGGAACCTCTAAAAGAAACACTTTCACCAGCTGGCCTGTTTGCACGTTTCAAAAAAAGCGTTGTGATGATTGGAAGTATCTATAAGTGCCCCAAGTGCCACGATTGGCACAGCAATACTTCAACTGGCTTCCTGATCACTAAAACTGGAGTCGTCGTCACCGCTTACCATGCGGTTTACAACCCGGATCACACTGCAATGGGAGCAATAACCAGCGACGGCAGAACTTGTGCAGTCAACAAAATCCTGGCCGCTGACAAGGATGCCGACGTGGCGATTATCCAGATTGATGTCACCGGCCTGGAGCCAATGGCGCTAGCGGCCGGAACTGCCGTTGGCGACAGAGTCTTCGTCATCAGTCATCCCGGCAAGCGGCCTTTTACACTCTCCAGCGGCATCGTGTCCGGCTTCTTCTTAATAAAAGAGGCTAACGACAAACACGGCAGACAACGTATGACAATTTCTGCGGACTATGGCGTGGGATCGAGCGGAGGGCCCGTCATTGATGAATGCGGCAACGTGGCCGGGATGGTTGCAACTACACAACCAGTAATGGCCGGCTGTGACTCCAATCACTATGCACAGATGATCTTCAAGGACTGCATTCCCGCGAAATCAATCCGTGTCCTGACAACGAAGTAGCATATGCAGCCTGTCGAAAGGATGGTCACATGAGACGCCTCATATTTCTGGCTTGCCTGATCCCATGCATTTCGGCTGATAGCCGCGCACAGTCATCACTTCCTGCACAAACTCAGCACGGTTCCAGCGGTCCGGACAACACGTCCGAAGTATTGATGTATCTGCCAAAGGGGGCGGATGTCAACGTGAAGGACCAGGACGGTATCACGCTGCTCATGCGTGCATCCAGAAATGGAGACGTTTCCGTCGTCAGCACTCTCCTTAACAACGGCGCGGACGTGAACGCAAAAGACAAAAACGGCGTAACGCCCCTGATGGCAGCAGCAGACGGTGGGCACCCGGACATTGTCATCGCCCTGCTCGCAAAGGGCGCGAACATAAATGAAGTGGACAATGATGGCAGGACAGCTCTTCGGCAGTCCGCCAGGGAAGATCATCTCGAGACATTCAAATGCCTCCTGAATCGCGGCGCGGACGTGAATATTAAATCAAAGGATGGATGGCTGCCGCTCTGGTGGGCAGTTGGATGTCGCCGGCTCGACCTCGTCACACTCATCCTCAACAAGGGCGCCGATGCTGGCGCAAGGGGTCAGGATGCCAGAACGCCCCTGATTGTTGCTGTTACCAGCGGCCACTCAGCCATTGTCAAGGCACTCCTGACCAAAGGTGCAGGTGTCAACTTGAAGGAAACGGACGGCCGAACCCCCCTCTGGTGGGCCGCCAGCAGAGGCAATGCCGAAATAGTCGGGGCTCTATTGAACAATGGCGCGGAAACAGGTGCCGGCGACACGCTTGGCGCAACCCCGTTAATGGTGGCCGCATTTGAAGGACATCTCGAAGTGGTCAGGCTACTGCTCGACAAGGGCGCGGACATTAATGCAAGTGACAAAGATGGCAGCACACCACTATTGGTAACGGCTATCAAGGGTCATCTTGATGTCGTGAACACTCTTCTGGATAGAAAAGCTGATGTGAACGCAAAAGACCGCAAGGGCAGAACTCCGGTTATGTGGGCGGCATACCGGGGACACCTGAACATTGTCACCGCGCTTATTGCCAAAGGCGCTGACGTAAACGCCAGCAGTAATCCCGGTGAGACACCTCTTATGGCGGCAGCAGCGGGTGGATATCTTGACATAGCAACAGCTCTGCTGGAAAAAGGTGCTGATGTCAACTTCCGGAGCAAGGATGGAAAAACACCCCTGTCACTGGCTCTTCAGAGCAGAAGTGCTGACGTGGCAGACCTCTTGAAACGGCATGGAGCGAAGTAACTGATCATAGTCGTTCCATGGCATGAGGAGAATCGCCCCACTTATCAAAGCCTATTGTTTCACCCATGGCATGTATGCGCCCGACAAGAGATGCGGCGCATTCCTCCGGCGAATCGTTTACACAAGGCTTACCGGGATAAATGTCGTAATCATTACGATACTTACCCGGTGTAATGTTCGGCATGA
This sequence comes from bacterium, assembly GCA_037134535.1. Classification (GTDB taxonomy): domain Bacteria; phylum Verrucomicrobiota; class Kiritimatiellia; order SPBP01; family SPBP01; genus JBAXKQ01. Next base: position 946 of record JBAXMA010000066.1, on the reverse strand, counting down.
GGACATTGGCGCCGGCCAACAGTCCCATTTCGCGCCCCTGCGGATTCAGCGCCTGCAAGGCAGTTGTTGATGCTATATTAATATCGGGCATCACAAGCCGGCACAACGCAATCATGCGAAGCGCCAGATTAAACCGTATCCCGGGTTCGTAATCACCAGCACTGGCGGCTAGTGGTGTGCCGTCGTGGGGAATGTAAGGTCCCATACCGAGCATATCGATGTCCATCGTCCGGAAGAACAAGATGTCATTGGCAAGATGCTCGGCTGTCTGTCCTGGAAGTCCAATCATCACGCCGGTGCCAACCTGATAGCCGACATCACGCAACATGTTAAGGCAGTTCTTTCTTGCCGTGAAATCATTCCCTGCAGGGTGAAGGGTCTTGAATAATGCCTCGTCCGACGACTCGATCCGGAGAAGATACCTGTGAGCGCCTGCTTTGAACCAACGCGTATATGAGGCCCTGTCCTGCTCGCCCAGCGACAATGTCACACCCAATTCGCCGCGAGACCTGCTCTTCATCTCCGCAACGACGTTTCCGATGAATTCTACAAAGCCGGTATCGCGTACCTCACCCGCCTGCAGGACCACAGACCCATATCGCTTTCGCCATGCCCACAAGGCTGATTCAATGATCTCATCGGCGGTCATCCGGTAGCGGCTCACACCCCTGCTGCTACTCCTTAGGCCGCAGTAATAACAATCGCACAGGCAACGATTGCTAACCTCTACCAATCCTCTGAGGTGCACAATCCTGCCAATGTGCTTCTCCTTCACGCGGTAGGCGGCCCGGAAGAGGCATTCAACGTATTCGGATTCATCGAGTAGCAACAGTCCGGTGAGGTCTGCTGAGGTAGCCGCCTCCGGATCATTCTCAATTTTGTCCAGGACATCCTGCCACATGTACTCACCTGCCTAGAAATAGATATCTCTCGCTCCGGAACCGCT
>JBAXMA010000065.1:0-11348 GCA_037134535.1 bacterium | reverse complement strand
CTGGAAGAACGCCGTGGATGCCAACCCCGAGCTGGAGAAGATCATTCCCGACTTGCCCCCTGTTGTCTACGCATCGCGGCCATGGACCCCTGTCCCGCACAAGCCGGAAGGCGTGCTGGTCTATCTCAAGACAGGCGAAGGCAACGATGCCCTTGCCTGGATGAACAAGGCCGGCGATAGCGTGACGGAATCTCAATATGCCATTCTCCGCGCCGCTGAGTGCAAACCCGATACCCCCTGCATCCCACGGCATGCAAATCACCACAAGTTGGTACAGGACGGCGTCAAACTTATCGTTAAGGAAGACAGAATCATCGGTGGCCAACTTGGCCGCCCGTCCGGCGCACGTTTCCGCACCTACGAGCGGCTCAAAGGCCATGCGGAAGATGTCAAGGGCACGCTTTTTGAGACTCCTGTCCTGCATAAGGCCATTGAGCAGATCTACCGCTACCCGCTACGCCAGACGGCTATCGATTCCCTCAACCGGCAATTACGATCCGGTGTTGAAAGTCAGGCCCTCGCTGACCTTGTTATGGCGCTGTATGAGGAAGACCGCCTCTGTATTGTTCACGAAGAACAAGAGAGCCATGAGCCCCGCATAATATGCTCCATGGGTCTTGTAGCGGCTCAAACCCAGGAGCCGATCCAATGAAGAAGCCGAGTCAAAATGCCAAGGCCGCTGCGGTGAAGCGAAAATCACCCGAATTGATTCAAACCTCGTTCGAGGAGGTCGTCAGTCTCATTGTGCAGGCTCGAAAACATGCCTATCAGGCAGTCAATACCCAGCTTATCGACCTTTACTGGAAGATTGGTGGATACATCAGCCGGAAGATTGAAGTCGATGGTTGGGGCAAAGGCACTGTCAGAGAACTCTCTGTGTATATTCAGCGGCGACAACCGGGTATTCGAGGATTCTCGCCTCAAAACCTCTGGAGGATGCGCCAGTTCCATGACACATATCGTGACGATCCAAAACTCTCACCACTGGTGAGAGTTTTGCCCTGGACCCACAATCTCATCATCATTGGACAGTCCAAACGCCTTGAAGAACGGGAATTCTACTTGCGCATGGCGATTCAGGAGCGGTGGGGCAAACGAGCTCTCGAGCGGCAATTCCGCCTGGGCGCCTTTGAGCGCGCGGTGCTCCACCCGCCAAAACTCTCACCGGCGGTGAGAGAAATGCACGGCACCGCTGCCAGTGTTTTCAAGGATGCATATATGGTCGAGTTCCTGGACCTGCCTGATAAGTACAGTGAGGCTGATCTGCATAGCGGTTTGCTGGCACGTCTCAAGGCCTTTCTAATCGAACTCGGCCGTGATTTCTGTTTCGTTGGATCGGAGTATTCAGTACAAGTTGGCGGCCGTGATTTCGCGCTCGATCTGCTGTTCTTTCATAGGGGGCTCAACTGCCTGGTGGCAATCGAGCTGAAGGTCGGTCGTTTCGAGCCTGAATATCTGGGTAAGCTGGAATTCTATCTCGAAGCGCTTGATCGTGATCATCGCAAATCCCACGAAAATCCGGCCATGGGTGTACTCCTGTGTGCATCAAAGGATAGCGAGGTGGTCGAATACGCCCTTAGCCGATCACTTTCGCCGGCCCTTGTAGCAGAATACCAGACTCAATTGCCCGACAAGAAGTTGCTTGCCGCTAAACTGCATGAATTTTACGCCCTCAATGCACCAGAACCCGGCAAGGGTAAACAGGCAAAACGGGGCAAGAAGGATGGCGAGGATTGATGAAGATCCTATGAACAAGACCAATGCCCGCGATCTCCTGAGCCATTTCGACTTCAAAGCCCTTTTTCTCAATGAGCTCGGGTGGGACAACCATGACGGCAGCCTCCCCATGAAAGTGGGCGAGGACACGCTCACTCTTACCGCAGTTGCAGAGAAACGCGGTATGGCCGCCTACCTCTGCACAATGCCCGGCGCTGGCAAGACCTACGACTACCCGACACGCTGCCGGATCGAGGCCCAGCTTGCCAAGAGCGTCCGCGAGCACTTGATCATTTATGTGGATGCAGACCGCCGATTCCAGACCTGGCAGTGGGTCAAACGCGAGCCCGGCCGGCCCATTGCCCGCCGCGAACACACTTACACCGTCGGCCAGTCCGGTGAAGGCCTTCTGCAGAAGCTGGAAGTCCTTGAGGTCAAGATCGATGAAGAGGACCAACTCACCCTTGTCGGTATTACGAGCCAGGCCCGCAAGGCATTCGATGTTGACCGTGTTACCAAACGCTTCTATGACCGCTTCAAGACCGAGCACGCGGCATTCCTCAAGCAGATCGATGGCATTGATGACGAACATGAGCAGGAGTGGTACGCATCCATCATGCTCAACCGCCTCAAGTTCGTGTACTTCATCCAGAAGAAGGGCTTTCTCGACAAGGACAAGGATTACCTCCGGAACCGACTCGCCATGGTCCAGAAGACCCGACCAAAGACCAAATTCTTCAGCTTCTACCGCACGTTTCTGCTCAAGCTTTTCCACGACGGTCTCGGCCGCAAAGAGCGCAACCCCGAACTCCGCGAACTCCTCGGCAACATCCCGTATCTGAACGGTGGCATCTTTGCCGTCCACCCGCTGGAAGAGAAGCATTCCGGTATCGACATACCGGACAAGGCATTCGAGAAGGTGTTCGCATTCTTCGATCAGTACCGCTGGCATCTCGACGAACGGCCCCTCCGTGCTGACGACGAGATCAATCCCGACGTGCTTGGCTACATCTTTGAGAAGTACATCAACCAGAAGCAAATGGGCGCGTATTACACCAAAGAGGACATCACCGAATACATCGCCAAGAACTGCATCATCCCATTCGTTTTCGACTCCGTTGAAAACGAGCTGAAGAAGAAGGGGAAAGGAGCGGAGTTCGGCAAGCTGTTCGGGCTACTGTCCGCCGATCCTGACCGCTACATCTACGATCCGGTGAAGCACGGCGTAGCGTTGCCATTACCGCCTGAGATCGAGAAGGGCATCGACACCCAGAAACCCAAACTGTTGGAGCGTCGCGCTGGCTGGAATAAGCCAGCACCGTCAGAATATGCGCTTCCGACCGAGATCTGGCGTGAGGTGGTCGCCCGGCGGCAACGTTACACCGACATCCGTGCCCGTCTATTCGGATCTCCGAAACCTGAACTCTGCACCAACGACCTCATCACCCTCAATCTCAACATCCGTCAATTCGCCCAGGACTGCATTGAGAATGCCGAGACGCCGGACGTACTCTGGGCCTTCTGGCGTGTCATTGAGGGAATCACCGTCCTTGATCCGACCTGCGGCTCTGGTGCGTTCCTCTTCGCGGCCCTGAATGTATTGGAACCGCTATACGAAGCCTGCCTCGATCGCATGAAAGCCTTCATGCTCGAATGGAGCCAGGCCGATAAGGTCCCGCACCCGAACTATTACAAGGACTTTGCCGCCGTCATCGCCCGCGTCGAAAGGCACGCCAACGAGAAATACTTCATCTTCAAATCCATCATCATCCGCAATCTCTACGGCGTGGACATCATGGACGAGGCCGTCGAGATCTGTAAGTTGCGCTTATTCCTCAAGCTTGCTGCACAGATCGAGCCCAACTACGACGAGGACAATCTTGGCATCGAACCCCTGCCGGACATTGATTTCAATATCCGCGCCGGCAACACACTCGTAGGCTTTGCCACCGAGAAACAGGCCGAAGAAGTCATTAGATTGGACCTGCTCGCCTATAACACCGTCTGGCCAGAAGTTCAGCGTGACGCGAAGGAGGTTGCCGAACTCTTCAGTCTGTTCCGCCAGCAGCAGACTGAGATAGGCGGCATGGTGAGTGCTGAAGACAAGGGTTGCCTGCGCGAGAAGCTTACTCCGCTGGAAGATCGCCTTAATACCTACCTCGCTGACACCTATGGAGTTACCAAGAAGAACGGCATCACGGACTGGGTTCACTCCTACAAGCCATTCCACTGGTTCATCGAGTTCTATGAGATCATTGCAAAGGGTGGGTTCGATGTAATCATCGGGAATCCGCCGTATGTCGAATGGAGCAAGATCGCCGACTACCATGTCCGAGGACAATACACATCCTTCGAGTGCGGCAACATCTACACCACAGTATGTGAACGCTGTTATTGCATTCTGGCCGATCGAGGACACTTCGGCATGATCGTTCCCTTGAGTTCGGTCGCCACAGACAGAATGGCGGCGTTCCGTGATTTGTGGCGATCTGAGTGTCTTGCAACTATAGCAAGCCATTACTCGGGTGACGCTCACCCGTCGATTCTGTTCAACGGAGTCAAGTTCAGACTCACAATCCTTCTTCAAACCAAAAGGTCCAATGCCGGCACATTCACAACACACTTCCAACGATGGCATGCCGAAGCACGCGACTTCCTGTTCCCACAAATTTCCTATGAACCAGTGTTCTCGACTCTGATTCGGCACACACTCGTACCCAAGATCTGTTCGCCCATTCACAACCGAATATTCGGCCGCCTCTGCACACATAAGACCACACTTGCTGCCTGCGTACGCGACGCATCTCAGCATGATGTCTTTTGTCACCGGATTGTGGCCCATTTCGTAAAAGCTGTTGATTTCGTTCCGTATTTCAAGAGCGAGCGCGATGGTCACAAGAAGTCAGAGGACTACAAAGTCTTTTCCGTTGATGATGCAATGCTACAGTCAACGTTATTGGCACTATTGAATAGTAACCTCTTCTATTGCTGGTTCGTCACCTACTCGGATGTGTACCACTGCGGCCGCGAGATCATTCTGGATTTTCCGACGGAGCTGCCGCGATTGGCTCAAGACCAAGGCCGTGAACTTGCTCGTATTACAAAGAGTCTCATGGCCGATCTAAAGGCAAACAGTGTGCGTCGCAAAATTCCCTACAAGGCAACTGGCATAGTCTCCTACGATGAGTTCTACCCCAGGAAATCCAAAACGATCAATGATGCGATTGACCAGGCCTTGGCGAAACACTACGGCTTCACGGACGAGGAGTTGGATTTCATAATCAACTACGACATCAAGTACCGCATGGGCCGCGACAGTGGGGACGTTGAGGAGGAATAGGGCATGGCAGATCGCACCACACAGCAACCGGAGCCCAGCTCCGAAATCATTCTCTACCAGACTGAGGATGGGCGGAATCGGATTGAGGTCAGGCTCGAGAATGAGTCAGTGTGGCTGACGCAACAGCTTATGGCCGAGTTGTTTCAGACGACGAAGCAGAACATAAGTCTTCATCTCCAAAACATTTACGAGCAGGGCGAACTGACCCGTGAGGCAACTGTCAAGGAGTCCTTGACAGTTCGAGAGGAGGGCGGGAGGCAGGTCCGGCGGTCAGTTGAGTTCTACAACCTGGACGCCATTATCTCAATCGGTTACAGGGTCAACAGCGTTCGGGGCACGCAGTTCCGCATTTGGGCCACCCAGCGCTTGCGCGAATACATTGTGAAGGGGTTCACCCTTGATGACGAACGCCTGAAAGGGAGCGACTGTTTGGCGGACTACTTCGACGAATTATTGTCCCGTATCCGCGAAATACGGGCCAGCGAGAAGAGGGTGTATCAGCGCATTCGCGAGATCTTTGCTCTGGCGACAGACTATAGGGAGGGCGCGACCGGGACACAGGTGTTCTTTGCCACCATGCAGAACAAGATTCACTTCGCTGCCACCGGCATGACAGCGGCGGAGATCGTTCGTCGGCGGGCCAATTCGACTCAGTCCAATATGGGCCTGACCACATGGACCGGCGGGCTTGTCCTGAAACGCGATGTGCCGACGGCTAAGAACTACCTGGACGAGGGCGAGATAGATACCCTCAACCGCGTCGTGGTCATGTTCCTCGATCAGGCTGAGTTCCGAGCCCGGCGTCGGCAGGATATCAAGATGCACGACTGGACGGCGTTTCTGGACAAATTCCTTCGTGACACGGAATTGCCCGTACTGGAGGGATCCGGCGACGTCAGCCAGGATGATGCGCGGAACTGGGCAGAAACGCAGTATGACGCCTTTGCCGAACGCCGCCGTTTGCAGGCCGAGCAAACGGCCTGGAATCAGTATGTATCGGACCTGGAAGCTGCAGCCAAAACACTGGAGGCAGTCAGGAAAAAACCTTCCGGCAAACGGAAAGGCAGAAAGAGATGAGACATCAACCGGCGCTTCAAACTATCGGCGACGCGGCCATCCTCGATCACCCGAAAGTCGCGCTATTCTGCTCGGCGAAATGCCCCGGAAAGCTCATCCTCGACACCTACGACCTTGTAAAACGCTTCCGTGAAGAGGGAATCACCGTCATCAGCGGCTTTCATTCCCCGATGGAGCAGGAGTGCCTGCGCATCCTCCTCCGATCTAAAACGCCCGTAATCTGGTGCCTGGCGCGTGGCATGCTCAAGAAGATCCCCGTCGAACTTCGTCCGGCCGTGGCCGAAGGCCGCCTTCTGATCATCTCCCCGTTCCCGGACAACGTCCGCCACGTCACCGCCAAGACCGCCATGCTCCGCAACCGTTCCGTTGCCGACATGGCCACCGCCGTTGTTGTTGCCCACGCCGCCACCGGCAGCAAGATCGAGGCGCTGTGCCGTGACATCCTTGCCGCCGGTAAACCGATCTGCACCTTTGATTGCCCGGACAATGCTGTGCTTCTACAAACAGGCGCGATGGCTGTGAGACCAAACATCGACTGGAAATTGATTCTCACATAGAGGACCATGGACATAGCTGTTCAAACAGATTCCGCTCGTGAATGTCAGCCCGCAGCCGCCGCAGATTCAGTGGCAAGGGCGGTGCGCATTCCCGGTGGCAATCATGAATATGGTCTCAGGGAGTTAGAGAAACATCTCGACGGAGGTGAATTGATTGCGTTTGTCGGTTCTGGGACCTCAAATGGAGTTTATGACAGTTGGAGCAGTCTCGTTGGAAGGATTTACAAGGCCTGCGTGGGGAGAGATGCTCCTGACTTGGGCAGTGCAAACCCACAGAGACTTATTGAACTCGCAGAAGTAGCAAAGCAAACCAGTAGTGCCGTTTACCACAGGACGATTGCTGAAGTGTTTGCTAGGCAACCTCAAACGAGGTGCGTTTATCAGTATCTCGCGAAAGCCGGTTTTAGAAACTATGTCACGACGAACTTCGACTGTCTAATTGCTGACGCCTTGGCACAATTGGAAACCGACGCAAGGTCGCGGTCTTCTGTTGTATTCCCGTACCCTGGGCCGCTGCTACCAGCGTTGCAAGAAAAGAAGACGGTCGTATATATACACGGCTATGTAGGACCTGATTCCGTTCCAAGCGAAGAGAATCCAGTCGTTCTGGCGTCAAGCGAGTTCGCTCTAGCCTATGAGGACGAGTCACCGCTGAAGAGTTTCTTGACCCAACTGTTTGTCGAATACGCCGTCTGTTTTATCGGCTGTAGGCTTCAAGAACTGCCGCTTCGCAGCGTGTTATCTGCGGCGACACGCATCCGGCGCACAAGGAAGCAGAAGTTCAGCAGGCCCCTGCAGCCACTCTTCATCCTGCTTGAAACTTGGTCGGCGTCTACACAGCTCGCAGAAGAGAAGAACTGTCCGAGACGTGCATTGTCGGGGACTGAACAAATCGAAATAGCGACAGAGCAGGATGAAACACGATACTACCAGGACATGGGATTGAATGTTGTTCGATATGCTCCAGTGGCCAATCACTTGGGACTTGATATTCTTGCAAAGAAATGGGCGAAGATAGAAGACGCCAGTGTCCACAGTCCTAGCCGAGGAGGTCTGCCCTATGAATAGTAATGAAAGATTCTTTGATCGGCTTGATGAGATAGACGCACTTCTTTCTCATGCGTCATCGTCACAACTTAGAAGTAGGTTGTTAGAACTCATTGATAGTTCGGCTGTGGCATTCAATTATGCCTTTTCGCAAGTCGCCCGGAGTGACTGGCTCGTGTCCCTGTCTGAGAAGGGCGTGTTTACGGAGTCGTTGCGATCGCAGACAGCAGCGAGAGCCGGGGCTGATAACTCTTGGCTGTGGACACCATCGGAGTATTTGAAGCGCATGGCGAAGCTTGATGACCATGAGGTCAGCAGGCAGGTTCTTGATATCATGATCGAGGTTGGCGATACGAAGAATTGCTTCGTGCATCGTGATTTCGCGGAAGCAGCTCTGTGCATGCCCGCGGAGTTAGCCGGCACTTGGGCGCGGCACGAGGTCGAATGGCTACGAGACGGCAATTCCATGGCTGGTCTTTTGGAGGATGCTCTTGGGCAGTTGATGTCAAAACTTGCTAGAGAAGGCCAGACAGCGCTTTCGCTAGTGTTGGGGGAGGAACTGCTTGCCGTGCTGCCGGATCCCGCCGCTGATGAGAAGACCCATATCCAAGATGAAGTACAACGACTACTACATTCTTCGCTTGAGCCAACAATTCGGTGTGATCGCTACAGCTATGAGGAAATCCTAAGAAAGAACTTACCGGATCTGGTACACGCCGCACATTTCGAGACGCTCGTTCTCCTCTGTCGGCTTCTTGAGAAAGCGGTTCAGTATGCCTTGCCAGAAGGGGAGAGGGCGAAGCCGCATGATCTTACTTACATTTCGCGTACGGCCGTAGAAGATCATGCCCAGAATCGTGATTACAAGATTGACTGCCCGCTAATTACTGCTGTGCGCAACACCGCAGAGACAATCTGCAAGGAACAGCCCGACAGAATCAAGGATGTAGTGGCAAAGATCGAAGGCTTTGAATGGGACATATTCAAGCGGATTAGCCTTCACCTCCTGCGTGTTTCAGAGGGCGCACCGATGGAGCTGATCAAGGAACGTCTCCTCGACGAGACCGCCTTCAATAGCGTGAGACTCCATCATGAGTACTTCCATCTTATCAAGAAATGCTTTGGCAAACTGTCCCCCAATGATCGGAACACTATTCTTGGTCGGATCGAGGCGGCGAAAGCAGAAAAGGCGCTTCTGGCGGAGCATGAGCCCGAGTTATCCGAAGTACGGTGTGCACAACGCGTAAGATGTTGGCAACACCGAGAACTTGTTCCCATCCAGGAATACTTGAGTGGTGAATGGAAAGACCGATTCAAGGCCTTGGAGAATGAATTCAAGGACACCGGCCTGTCGGCAGACTTCCATGCCTATATTACCACTGGCTGGGGTGACGCGAAGAGTCCAAAAGAACCGGCGGAGCTCGCGAAGTTGTCCTTTGACGACTTGCTGTCGTATCTCAAGACGTGGAAACCAACAGGGGGATGGGATGCGCCCACCCGGAACAGTCTAGGTTCGGCGATCAAGTCTGTTGTGGTCCAACAACCAGAAGTGTTTGCCAACGGAATACAGAGACTCACGCAGGAGCATCTTGATCCAACCTATCTTCGCAGTATTGTTTCGGGGCTGTATGAGTCAGTAGCCAAGAGCAAAACACTTCTCTACAAGCCCCTCCTCAGCTTCTGCAAATGGATTGTAGCACAGGAAACGACAATCGCCGTGCGGACAGTGCCTGAGGGTCTCAAGAAAGAGGTCGCAATTGATGCCGACTGGTCGACAACGCGATTGGAAATCGCCCATGTCTTCGAAAAGGTCTTTGACGATGAACCTCGTCTCCCATTTGAATTGAGAGCAGAGATCTGGCCGATCATTGAGGCGTTGACGAAAGATCCCAAACCTGATCTCGAATATGAGCAGAGATATGGTGGGAAGAACATGGATGCCATGACGATGTCTCTGAATACTGTTCGTGGTGCTGCCATGCATGCTACCATGCGTTATGCAATGTGGGTGTGCAGGAACCTTGTGGCTGATCTTAAGACGAAGAAGGGCCGAGAGCCGAATTGGAGCGATTTGCCTGAAGTTAAAGCTGTTCTCGAAAAACATCTCGACATACGAAACTCTATTTATGGGGTATGTGAAACGGACCGAGCAATCTATGGACAATGGTTGCCGCAATTAGCTCATGTCAGCAATGACTGGGTCAAATCGAACCTGCCGCTGATATTCCCGCGGGATCAGGGCCATAGACGATTGCGGGACGCCGCATGGACCACTTATCTGGCCTACTCGCGACTATACGACTCGGTTTTTGAGTTGCTCCACGATATATACAAGGAGGAAGTTCAGGATTTGGCGCTTATCAGCGCGGACATTGATAAGTGTTCCAGTCTGCAAGAGCGGTTGATTGATCACTGTATTGTGATGTATTCGCGTGGAATGATCAGTTTGGCTGACGGCGATCTGGTCGATGTCTTGTTCAGTTCAGTTTCTGAGGAACCGCGTCGGCTCGCGCTGGATCTAGCGGGCCGTAGCACAACAGGCGAGGACTCAATGTCGCGTGACATTGCGCAGCGCCTGCGCGAGCTTTGGGATTGGCGGCTCAGAAAAGTTGGTGGATATGACAAGATGCCTCAGAAGGAGCTTTCGGCCTTCGGTTCGTGGTTTGCTGGCGGCAAACTGGGAGAAGACTGGGCTTTCCCACACTTGGAGAATGTCGTATCGCGTTCTGATCTTGCGAATTCCAGTCCTTTTGTCTTTCAGTATATGGCGAAGGTCTTCAAGGCCTATCCGATCAATTCCCTACGCTGTCTTGAGCTGTTCATACCGCAGAACAAGGATCCATGGTTCTTCCGCCGGAGTGAAGGGGGAGTGTGGCCTATCTTGGAACAAGCGATGAAGCATGCCGACGGCCAGATTCGCGACAAGGCGGAAACTATCATTCATCATCTTGGTTCCCTGGGCAATCTTGAGTACCGGGATTTGCTTACGAGAGCAGTGCGGCCGGAGGACGGTTCAGAAAACAAGGAGACATCTCATGGCGAAAGCTGAAGCGTCGGTAGCTGCCCTAAGTTCTTCGTCTGACGATTGGAGCATTGTTGCTAAATCCGGCAACAAGCCCGGTTACCTCGATGGCTGTATCCTTGTCGATGTGTTCTCCCAGAACGATCCTTTTCACGAGGACCGGTAACGCAACAGGCATGGCGAGCCTATCGGATGCGTTGTCGTATCGGAGGGTGTTGGGATCATGGGCAAGATGTGCAACAATTCTAATTTCCTGTTCGCTGACATACCGCTCATTCTTATGGAAGAATGCGGCGCAACTATGGTCGGTGGCAATGGCCTGTGATCCGTCAGAGTATGTGACAGCTCCACAACTGAGTTGATCCACGGTCGTTGGCTTGGACTTTGAACTAAGCAAGGCAAATGATGATGATTCAATACAAATACCTGCACCGTCGTCTCCATACGCTTTCCACATAGCGTTATTTGTACTGTCACCAGTGAACCAACAGTGAACATAGCTCAGGGTTCTGGCGATCTCTTGCTGTCGATACTCCGTGACCTTTCGGCAGCGGTGCGGTGCGGCATGATTTTGCGGCGAGGGGCTGGA
>JBAXMA010000064.1:0-11451 GCA_037134535.1 bacterium | reverse complement strand
TTGAGACTGCTGCCTATTTTGACATATTTACACTGCCTACTGCTGGAGAATCGGGTGGTGTGCCAAGCGGAACCGAACATTACTATTCGTTCGATCTCGGAATGGTTCACTTCATATGTCTAGATTCCATGACTGCCAATCGTGCTACTGACGGTGCTATGGCGATGTGGTTGCGCAGTGATCTAGCAGTGACGTCAAACCGTTGGCTGATCGCGTTCTGGCATCATCCGCCATATTCTAAAGGTTCTCATGACTCTGACTCTGGCGGGCTGGGTTACGACGTGCAGATGGGCGACATGCGGGCAAATATTTTGCCGATATTGGAGGACAATGGAGTGGACCTTGTCTTCTGCGGGCACAGCCACATTTATGAGCGTTCCAAGTTGTTGGATGGTCACTACGGACTCTCCACCACGTTCGATCCTGCGATCCATGTCGTTCAAGCCGGGAGCGGACGTGAGATTAACGGCGTGGGCGCATATCATAAACCTGATGGACTCGGCGAAAATCCGGTTGGTCATCGAGGCACGATCTATACTGTAGCCGGCAGCTCAGGACAGGCCACAACAAGTACAGGCATTCACCCGGCAATGTATTATTCTGAACTTGCGCTTGGTTCGGTTGTGCTGGATTTCATTTCCAACCGGCTTGACGTTATCTTTCTTCGCAACACAGGCATGACAAATGATTCCTTCACTATCATTAAAGACGGGACGTACCCGCCGCGGATGACTAATCTTACCCCGCTGCCGACCGGCGACGTACAATTCAGTGTCCTTTGTCGTGGATATCGAACAAATATTATTGAAGGCAGCACCAATCTCGTCCTTGCCAACAACTGGCGGCCCATCGGTACCAATACGACAACTAACACCTCCTCAGTTTTGTCCATCAGGGAGCGCTTACCAATTGCGTCCAGTTCTATCGTGTTCGCCGTCCTTGAGACTGCTCTTCGGCTAAATACCCATGGACTTTCAGGCAGCGATTGCCTTTTGCATTCTCCTCATGTAGCGTTCTGCTCATGAAGGTTTTATCTGTGAGGAACATGGCAGCGACGCGAGTTGTCGGGCAAGTTATCATCCTTATGGTTTTTATCGCCGGCAGCGCTGTCACGCCATTTGCCATGGCTCATGGCGACCTGCAAGAGCGTATTGCAGCGATAACCGTTCAAATTCTTGCCAACCAGGCTGCACCGGAACTCTGGCTGCAACGTGCCGACTTGAACCGGCAGCATGGTGATTTCAGCGCCGCGCGCAGTGACCTCGATCACGCAACTCAACTGAAGCCGGGATGGGCTGCCGTGCACTTGCAGCTTGCCCGCATTAGTTTTGACTCGGGACAGTTTGTAGACTGTGAGCAGGCAGCTACCGAATGCCTTAAGCTGGAATCTTCCAATATCGATGCTCGTGTCTTGCGTGCTCGATCTCTAGTGCAGCTTGGCAAACTCGAGCGAGTTGTCGCTGATTACGATGTCGTGTTGAACTCAACAAATTCAGCCGCACCAATGCCTGACCTATATCTCGAACGCGCCCGTGCATTGGCTGGATTGCAGCGATGGGATGATGCCATACGGGGTCTTGACGCCGGTATGGCTCGTGTGGGTGCAACACCGGCGCTCGCTCTGCCAGCCATTGAATATGAACGGAAGCGCGGCGCTTTTGGAGCTGCGCTAGCCAGGCTTGAGCGCGCCAGAGGCTTTTTCAGCGAGAAAGGCTATGGAAAAATGCGAGTCGAAATCCTCCAGCAAAGAGACAGTGAACAGCCTGCACCACCAAATAACTGAGACGGTGCGAAATAGTTACATGAGAACTGTTGGCGTGGCATCAGTCTTCGGGCCAATAGGTCTCTGCATATCGGCTATTGCACGTAGGCATACCAGCACCTTTGCTGCGTGACTCGCGATGATGCGCGGCAGCTTATTTGTCGTGCGAAAAGTTTGACATTGAAAACAGCTGGCATACAGTCGGGAATACTCTTGAGGTGTTGCATGTGAATCGGGATGATCCAGCCAGAAGGAGAGAGGCATGACAGTTGAAGGGCAAAAGAGCAGTGAAGAAGGCGTGCTGATGAATCGTCGTACCCTGATAAAGACGGCGATAGGAGCGGGGTTACTGGCTGGAGTCGGATCAAGCGGGCGCTCTTCTGTCGCGGTTGAGCCTGATGCCAGACCGAAAGGATTGAGTGGTATGCTGAAGCTTTCCAGTCAGGATGGTCGGATCCCGGGTAAGAGCATTGAAGAGAAGGTTGCCAAACTGGAAAAGTGGGGCGGAACCGGTCTTGAGCTGGGCGGCGGAGGATTGAAGGGCAGGGTTGAGAGCCTTAAGAAGGCGATCAAGGGGACTGCTGTCAAGATTTCAGCAATTTGCGCCGGCTTTTCGGGAGTTCCGGTATCTCACGATCCGGCCGAGCGTGAGAAGGCTGTCAATTCAATCAAGGAGCTTCTTGCTGCCGCTGGTGAACTGGAATCAACCGGGTTGATAGTTGTTCCGGCGTTCAATAATCAGACGACACTCAGTAACCAGGAGGCTCGGAAGATCATGCTCGACATGTTTCCGGCCCTCGGTGAGCACGCGGTGAAGTGCGGAACGCGTATACTTCTTGAGCCGTTGAACAGGGGCGAAGCGTTCTTTCTGCGGCAGCTTGCAGATGCGGCCGCAATCTGCCGTGACATCAATAGTCCCGGGGTGTGCGTGATGGGCGATTTCTATCACATGAATATCGAAGAGACGAGTGACATGGGTGCGTTTATCTCGGCCGGTAAGTATCTGCACCATGTGCACCTTGCAAGCGGCAAGCGAAACCTGCCGGGCCAGGACGCCAGAAGCTTTGTTGACGGATTCCGCGGGCTGAAGATGATCGGTTTTACGGATTACTGTAGTTTGGAATGTGGATGCAAAGGTGATCCGGAAGTTGAGATTCCAAAGTCGTTCGCCCTGCTCCGGCAGCAGTGGGAAGAGGCTACAGTGTAGAGAGATTGGACAAAAAGGAGAAACCATGGAAAAGTTATTGACTGAGCTGAGCGGCGGAGTATCCCGAAGAGATTTTATCAAGGCGTCAGCAGTTGCGGCAGTTGCAGCAGTTGCGCTGCCGGGCAAGGTGTTTGCCGCTGCACCGGACAAGATCAAGGTTGGGCTGATCGGTTGCGGAGGACGTGGAAACGATGCACTGAGTAACTGCCTTGCCGCGGCCAGCAAACTTGGCCTGCAGATGGAAGTAGTGGCCGTCGGCGACTGGTTCAAGGATCGTGCCGACAATGCAGGAAAGCGGAGAGGAGTTCCTGCGGAGCGATGCTTCGCAGGTCCTGATGCATATAAGAAAGTTCTTGCGACGGATATTAATCTCGCCCTGCTTGTTACCTCGCCTAATTTCAGGCCGTTGCACTTTGAGGCCGCGATCGCAGCCGGCAAGAATGTATTCATGGAAAAGCCGGTCGCGGTTGATCCTCCTGGTGCCAGGCGTATCATCGCCGCTGGCGAAGTGGCAAAGACGAAAGGTCTTGCTGTAGTTGCCGGAACGCAGAGGCGGCACCAGACTGGCTATCGGCGTAACCAGTATGCCGTTGAGAAAGGTGCAATAGGTAAAATAGTGTGTGGCAACGTGTGGTGGTGCGGTGGTGCTCTGTGGAAGACCGATCGCAAGCCCGGGGAAAGCGATGCCGACTACATGGTCCGCAACTGGGTGAGCTTCACTGAAATGTCGGGCGACCATGTCGTGGAACAGCATGTGCACAATCTTGATGTAGCCAACTGGTTTATCGGCCACCCGCCGGTATGGGCCCTTGGCTTTGGTGGTCGGGCACGCCGCAAGACAGGGGACCAGTTCGATTTCTTCAGCGTTGAACTTAACTACGATGACGAATGCTATGTTCACAGCATGTGCCGGCAGGTGAATGGTACTTATTCACGTGTAAGTGAACACTTCATCGGTACCGAGGGCTCAACCTGGGGCGAGGGCGCCATGAAGTCGTCCAAGGTGATAGACATTCCGCAGTTCTTTGAACATGGTGGACCCTATGTTCAGGAGCATATCGATCTGCTGCAGAGCATTATTGACGGCAAGCCTCTCAATGAGGCTCGCAATGTTGCCGAGGCCACGATGACTGGAATAATGTGCAGGATCGCATCCTACACAGGGCAACTTGTGAAATGGACGGATCTGATGGAGAACAAGGGTTCGCCATGGTTCAATCTTGCTCTCTCGCCGTGCCCGGAAGATTTCGAAAAGGGGCCGGTTACAGCCCCGAAGGACGATGTCGTTGCGGTGCCGGGAAGGGACTGAGAAGCAGTCAATGCAAGATGACGCCCTTCAGGGTGCGGATGCCGGTACAGATACGGCTGTGCTGCATCCGAGGGTCGTCAATGCCTGCGTGATATCGCTGTCCTGAATGGTCTTTCGCTTTTCTGCAGTGGCGCATTGTCCGGCGGCCTGGCCCAATCGGCGCAGAAATGCTTCTGCTTCGGCTACTGCAAGATCCAGGGCACTGCCGCCGACACGCATACCACCAGAAGACTCTGACAACAGCCTCTTTACCGGCGCACTGGATAACTCTGACATAATGATTCTCCCATTGGTTTAGCGACCCATCTCATCTGATTTCGACATCATAGATCGCAGGATCTGGCAAGTCCAGCACACATCGCGTCGCCGTCGAGTATAGTATTAACCTGAATGGATAGCTCGAACCATGTCCTGTGCATCATGTTAACTGTTTCACTGCTTCTGAAGGGACTGTGGCCGTGGGAAGCCAAATTTACTTGTATGCAGTCTGGCGCGATGACAAGCTCCGCCGTGGTAAAATAGCTCTGCAGAGAATGTTGGAGCCAATAATTCTCTCCGCCAGCAAACGGAAGGAGTTTTCGTCTTTATATGAGTCCGGCGCACAATTGGCGAGTTATAAGGTGGGTCGCTTGTCTGTATGCGATACTCCTGTTTCTTGTCATTAAGGGTGGCGCTGAGGCGGGTTCGATTGAGGACCGCGGCGGGAAGACCGTCATTCATGTGACGGCATGGGAGCTCCCTGATCCGACAGACATCTCCACAGCCAACCGCGCTGAGGTGGCTGCGGTCCGCGAATTCGTGCGCCGGTTCCCCCGGATTTTTGCCGAGCGCTATCGGGACAAGTACCGCGCAAATCCGGAGAAGTACGGCCGGCACAACTGGGATAATGTCGAAGTCGAGATGACCAGATTCTCCGGTATATCCGTTCCGGGCGTTGAGAACGACGTTCTTGCGTTTGCCGGCGGCGTTGCGCCTGATGTGCTTTACGTCAATTTCCGCCGGTCGGACAACTTTATACAGAGCCGCTTTCTCTACCCTCTGGACAATCCTGAAGACAACTATCTGGCGGGCATGACGAAGAAGGAAGTCGACTTCCGTATCCTACCATGCATTTGGCCGGTCATAGACCGCAAGGGGCCGGACGGGATCAAGCATGTATGGGCGATGCCCTATGGTGGCGCGTTGGGGAAAGTCTTACTCTTCCGGAAGGATCTGTTTGATGCGAAGAGGATCCCGCATCCTACCGTGAAATGGACCTGGGACGACATGATCGCTGCGGCCAGGAAGCTCACAGATCCGGAGCGCGGCATCTACGGAATCCTGCTCTCTCGTGGTAAACTCGAATCATGGTTCTGGCTTTCCTATCTCTGGTCCGCCGGTGGCGATGTCATGACCTATAATGAAGTGACGGACACATGGAAATGTGTCTTTGACACCCGCGAAGCTGCTGTGGCTCTTGATTACTATGTCCGCCTGAGCGGTGAGAAGTGGGTTGATGGCGCTGGCAAGGTGAGACGTGGCTACGCCTCGACGGATGTCGCAGACTGCTGGCAGAAGTGGGATCGTGGCGAAATCGGCATGGTAGAACTTTATATCGACGAGAAAGTCTTCTCAACGATAAATCCGGAGGTGACAGGCATGGTTCCTGTTGCTCTCGGGCCGACCGGCAAACGGGGTGGTGAGTTGAACAGTCGCATGATGGGCCTTTCGTCCCAGACCAGGGATCCTGCCGTACGCGACGCAGCATGGGAATACATGCGTTTTTATGAATGCGAGGACGCTGTCCGCATCAAAATGAAGATCATGGTGGAGGGCGGGCTTGGGCAGTTTGTCAACCCGAAGTACCTGCGGATGTTCGGCTACCAGGAAATCGAGAGGCTTGCGCCGAAGGAATGGGCGGAGACCTTTGAGGTCGCGATCGCGACCGGCAGGCCTGAACCGTGCGGGCGGAACAGTAATCTGGCTTACAGTCTGATGACAGAACCCATCCAGGAGGCCAGAGGATTGGCACTGAATGACAAGCTGCCGGAAGACTACGAGCAGAGGATCGGCTTTTTGCAGGGAATACTTAAACGCTCGTGCGACCGGGCGAATGAACAGATGATCGGCATCATTCCGAAAGCAGAGCGTTTATGGAGACGCATCTGCGCGATAGCAATGCTGGTTGTTGTTCTGGTCTCCTTCGTTGTTCTCTTCTACAACGTCACCCGGACTTTTTCCCCCGGTGTCTCTGATGGTGTGCCAGTGAGGCAGTGGGCCCTCAGGAAATACAAATGGGCCTACTGCCTGCTCCTTCCCGCCGCGCTTTCGATATTACTATGGCAGTACTTACCACTGCTGCGTGGATCGGTCATGGCTTTCCAGGACTACCGGATTATTGGCGATTCGCTCTGGGTGGGAGTAGACAACTTCGGGGACCTTCTTTTCGACAACAACTGGTGGATGGCCATGTACAATTCCCTGCGCTACAGCTTTCTTGTCATGGCCATGACCTTCATGCCGCCTATCTTTCTGGCGGTTCTTCTTCAGGAGGTTCCAAGGGGTAAAATTCTCTTCAGAACCATCTTCTACCTGCCCGCCGTGGTAACCGGGCTTGTGACGATCCTTCTCTGGAAACAGTTTTACGAGCCGTCGGAGCGAGGGGTGATGAACGCGCTGGTCCTGCGGATCCCCGCTTGCGGATTTGTTTTGGCCGGCATAGCCCTGTTGATAGCGGCACTTCTCTTTGCCCGCCGGTTGAAGCGGCACGGCAGTACGCTGGCCGCGTATGGAATGGTCGGCGTCGGACTTCTCCTTCTCTCCGCCTGCACCAGTCTGGCTAATCCGATTCTATTCCCGGCCAGGGAATCTTTCCTGACCAGCCTTCTTCGCATCCCCCTGCGCATGTTTGACAGGATGCCCGAGGCGATTCAGTGGCTCGATGATCCCGGCACGGCTATGCTCGCCTGCGTGATCCCCATGGTGTGGGCGGGAATGGGTCCCGGCTGCCTGATCTATCTTGCCGCATTGAAAGGAATAGCGGAAGACTACTACGAGGCCGCTGATATAGATGGGGCAACTTTCACTGACAAGATTCTATTTATCGTATTTCCGATTCTCAGGCCATTGATTATCATTAACTTCGTGGGCGTTTTCATTGGATCATGGTACGGAGCAGCCGGCCAGATCCTCGCTATGACGGGTGGCGCATCCCAAACTGAAGTGGCCGATCTTCATATCTGGTTCAAGGCGTTTACGTTCCTGAAGCTTGGGCCTGCAACGGCCATGGCCTGGGTACTCGGCGCTCTGCTGATCGGATTCGCGGTGTACCAGCTCAAGATACTTTCGAAGGTGGAGTTCAGATCCACTGGGCCAAAGGAATAACTGAACATGCCCATCATTCCACGCATAGGACGACGACATTGGAAAATACGGGTGCTCATCTGGAGCATCTACGGAGTGCTCATGGCTGGCGGGCTGACGATGGTCTATCCTTTTATATTGATGATCGCTGGAAGCACCAAGAGCGCGGTGGACAAGGCGGATTCAAACATGATTCCCGCTTACCTGCGGAGTGATGATGCGCTATACAGCAAACATACAGAAGGACTGCTTAATGAATCAGTGCAGATGATGAAGAATCTGTATGACAGCGAAGCGCCATCCTTTGCCCGTCAGGAGCCGCCACGACCGGTTGATGCCCGCTTTGTGGGAGTGTGGGAAGAGTTTATCCGCAAGGGTGGCCTGCCCAGCTACTGCTACACTGTTGGCTATGTCAATGCCCCGATGTCCCGCAATGTACTCCCGCATGCTTTGCGGGCATTCAAACATGAACTCACGCTACGCTTCAACGGCGACATCGTGAAAATGAATGCAGCCTTGCAGACCGACTTCGTGAACTGGAACGCATTCTTTGTAAAGACAGAAGGTTATCAGCTCCGGCGTGAGAGGCAGGGCACTGGACCGTTCGATATGACATTCCGGACATTCAAGGCTGGCCGGCCTGTCGAGGAGCGCTACTACTTCACGATGGATGGCTTCTACAAGAACAACTATCTGAAGAAACACTGTTCCGGCGATATCAGCAAATTCAATACGGCTAATGGAACGCACTATGACTCCTGGGGAGACGTGCACCTTGATCTCAGGATGCCGGGTGGAACTGACAGGACGGAGAACGAGCGGAAGGAGTGGGAGTCATTTGTCAGGACCGTTGTGAGCCTCTATTGGATCAGGGCCGATGCTGAGGCTACACCGTTATTTCGCAAATTCCTTGAGGCCAAGTATCAGAATATAGAGGTTCTTAACCGCAACTATGAGTCAGCGTATAAGTCGTTTGAAGAGGTCCTGCTGGTCGAGGAACCGCCGGATGAGGGCCTTCGCCTCTCCGACTGGGATTCGTTTTTGCAGGGATGGAAAGATCCCGACACCGGCATAACGCACAGCCTGCCAGCCGGGATGATCCGCATACGCAGTGTGGAATCCCTTTTCAGGGACTGGATCAAGGCGCGATACGTGTCACTGGAGAATGCCAACGCTGCCCTCGGGACGAAGTGTAAAAAGTGGATTGATGTCATGCCGCCTCAGCAGGAGTTTCATTACCAGGCGTTCCAGAAGACAAAGGGGTGGCTGCGTTGGGAATTTTCCCGCCGCAACTACATTGCTGTTGTTGACTTTATCGTTCTGCACGGCAATGGCATCTGGAATACTGCGATCTACTGTATGCTGGCTATTCTGGCTGCGCTTATCGTCAATCCTGTAGCCGCCTACGCACTAAGCCGGCAGAGGCTGCCGTCCGAGCGTAAGATCCTTCTTTTTCTGATGCTGACCATGGCCTTTCCACCTATGGTCACCCAGATACCTGCGTTTCTTATGCTGCGCGAATTTGGCATGCTTAACACTTTCTGGGCACTGGTCCTGCCGGGACTGGCAAACGGGTTTTGGATCTTCCTTCTGAAAGGATTCTTTGACTCACTGCCCCGTGAGCTTTACGAGAGCGCGGCGATTGACGGGGCGGGGGAATTGCGGATTTTCTGGTCGATCACAATGAGCCTTAGCAAACCGGTCCTCGCATTGATCGGGTTGAGCGCTTTCACCGCGGCATACTCGAATTTCATGATGGCGCTGCTCATCTGCCAGGACGAGAAGATGTGGACGCTGATGCCGTGGCTATATCAACTGCAGTTGCGCAGTGGTCAGGGTATAATCTTCGCCTCACTCATTATCGCCGCCATTCCGACTTTCTTTGTCTTCACGTTCTGTCAGAAGGTCATTATTCAGGGAATCGTTGTCCCTGTGGAGAAATGACGGTTCCGGTGCAATGCCGTTGTTTCTGCCATTATTTGAAACACATCGCCCGTACGCCAACCTTATGATTCACCCCGAACAAACGCGATACTTCCTATGCTCAGCAGTGTGCTTGTTCTACTGCGCTGTGGAGACGTGATACCGGAGACGTGCTTGCATTCCAGGCTTCATTCTGACACCTTTGGATTACGAGAAAGCGTATTCGTGTGTGGACAGAAAGTGTCTTGAGCGAAGCTGAGTGTCGGTACCGCCGGAAAAGTTCGTTCTGATAAACTGAGGCAGGTTTTGAATAAGACTTTGGCAGGTAAGAGTATATTGATGTCGGGGAACGAAGCCATTGCACGCGGCGCCTTCGAGGCCGGTGTGCGCGTGGGTGTCGGTTACCCCGGCACACCATCCACTGAGATTCTGCAGGCGCTGGTCGCTTATCCCGGAATTTATACCGAATGGTCGGTCAATGAGAAGGTGGCGCTGGAAGTGGGTGTTGGCGCGGCGGTGGCGGGGGCCAGGGCGCTGGTGACGATGAAGCACGTCGGCGTGAACGTGGCGGCCGATAGCCTTTTCACATCTGCCTATTCCGGGATCAAGGCTGGGTTGGTGCTGGTGAATGCCGATGATCCGGCGTTGCATTCGTCGCAGGACGAGCAGGATAACAGGCACTTTGCGCGTGCGGCGAAGGTGCCGATGCTTGAGCCGTCCGATTCCGCGGAGGCAAAGGATTTCACCCGGCTTGCGTTCGAGCTCAGCGAGCAGTTCGATTTGCCAGTGATGCTCAGGACGACGACCCGGATTGCTCATGCCAGCAGCGCAGTGGTGCCTGCTGAATACGTGAAGACGTCGCGTATTACGGGTGGTTTTGAACGTAATCGCCGAAAATATGTCATGATCCCTATCCACGCTGGGCCGCGGCACGTGGACCTGGAGCGTCGGATGGCTGATCTTGCGAAACTGGCGGAGACGTCGGAATTGAACCGGATTGAGCCGGGCAAAGGGCCGATGGGGTTTGTCACGTCCGGTATTTGCTACCAGTATGTGCGCGAGATTTTCCCGCATGCACCGGTACTGAAGTTGGGGCTGGTGCATCCGCTTCCGGAAGCGTTGATCCGCACGTTCAGTGCGCAGGTGGAGAGACTGGTTGTTGTCGAAGAGCTGGATCCGTTTTTCGAAGATCAGATCAAGGCCTGGGGCATGAAGGCGGAGGGAAAAAAATACTTTTCCAACATAGGCGAACTATCACCTGGCAGGATCCGCGACGCACTTGCGCCGGACACTGATCAAACAAGGCTTGTCCCATCGCTACAGATACCGCCGCGGCCACCGTCGCTGTGCCCGGGTTGTCCGCACCGGACGGTGTTCGAGATTCTCGGAAAGTTGAACTACATCGTGGCAGGCGATATCGGCTGCTACACACTGGCGGCGCTTCCGCCGTTCTCGGCCATGGATACGCAGCTCAATATGGGCGCAGGAATCACTATGGCGCAAGGGATGGAATTGGCAGGGGAGAAAAATGTCGTGGCCGTGATTGGCGATTCCACGTTCGCTCATTCAGGGATCACCGGCCTTGTCAATGCTGCCTACAACGGGCGAAATGAACTCATCATCGTGCTCGATAATGGCACCACGGCGATGACGGGACTGCAGCCGAACCCGCTCTCCGGCCACCGGATCACAGGTGAGCCGGCTGTGAAGCTGGATTATCATAAACTGGCCGGAGCAGTTGGCATACCTGACGAACGGTTCAGGATCGTCAACGCATACAAACCGGCCGAAGTGGAGAAGGCCATCTTGGAACTCAAGGGCACCGGCAAACTGGCGCTTCTGGTGGTCGAGGGACCCTGCGTGATTTTGAAGAGGAAGAGGAAATGAAACCTGTGAATAATATATTGA